>DATMXP010000013.1 GCA_035561515.1 Terriglobales bacterium
CAATTTGATAACAAAGGACTTAGCTGCGAGGCACAAGATTGTGTTCTCCGACAACGAAAGTCCTGAGACGGAACTGGCATCTTCACCGCAGTGCAAAAGCAACTGCGGCGGACAGGAGTGTCCGCCCCACACACGCCTTCACCACCTACATTTTCAGAATAGCAATTTGGGCGGGGGCATCATGCCAACATTCCGAAATATATATTTGCCGTTAAATCAGGAGCTTACGGGAAAACGGGGGCGTGGACCCCCTTGACAACAATTCTTCCGGAGTGGGAATTAGGGCATTGAGCCAGCGGTGCTGCGCACCGCCACCGGACAGGCCTTGTGCGGCGATAACCCAACGCTTACGCGTTGGGCTCACACAATGTGTCACCTCGCCTGTCGGCGAGGTTCGTAGGAAGAATTGTGGTGGGTTGCAACCCAAGGCTTATGCCTTGGGCTCCCCCTTGTGTCACCTCGCCTGCGGCGAGGTTTGGGTTCATTCGACATATGGACATCAAGATGCACCATTCCCAAAACGGAAGATCGGCATTCGAGAATTTAGTCAGGGGGCAGCTCAATTTCGTGGGAACGCCTTAACGACAGCGCGACAATTCAGGAATGTCTCACGCGTATGCGCGTAATTATGTGCACCTGATATTTGGAACGAAGGAATGCAGGCCATGGATTCGGCAGAGGGAACGGATGCATGCCTGCCTGGCCGCGATCGCGAGGGAGATGGGTGTCGAGGTGAGGGCGATTGGTGGGACCGGAGATCACGTACATCTGTTGATGTGGGTGCCACCCCGAATGGCGGTGGCAAATATCGTGCGCACATTGAAGGCGGACTCTTCCAAATGGATGAACGAGGAGGATCATCTGTTTGCGTGGCAACAGGGATATCGTGCGTTCAGCGTGTCGGTTTCTAATTTGAAAGCTGTTGAGCAGTACATCGCAAGACAGGAAGAGCATCATCGGAAGCGGTCGTATGCGGAGGAGTTCCGGGAATTCCTGAAGAAGCACGGGATTGAGACGGCGTCGGGGCGGGAGATGGAGTGAGTCTGACCTTGGTCGAATCACGATTGCATTCCTGTCGGCGCCTTTTGCTTTGAATCTGCGAATGCCTGGTTCTCGACTGCGGGGTTATGGAGGTCGCTCGCTTCGAGTGGCACAAAGATGAGCCGATCCGAGGTACGATATCGCTTCATGGCCCGAAAACTAGCCCTGTCTTTGTGCTTGATCGCCTTGCTGATCTCGCCAACTGTTCAGGCATTTGGCTCGCGAGACTGTTACGACCCGCCCAAAGACGAATTCGATCCGATTATCACGCCACAAGAACGGCAGTTCTTCTATTCGCTTAAGAACGACGAGGAGCGAGACCTCTTCATCGACCTTTTCTGGTATCGTCGCGATCCGACTCCGGAAACATACGAGAACGAATTTCGCGATGAGTACTATCGCCGAGTCATTGAGGCGAATCGCTTATTTTCCTTCGGTAAGACCGATGGCTGGAAGACTGAAAGGGGCCATTTCTATATTCGCTATGGCAAACCCGACAAAATAGAACGAACCAAAGACGGTGAAGTCTGGAGTTACGCGTACATTCCCGAACTCGATGCGAAGAACGTCACAGTGAATTGGATCGACGTCTGCCATTGTGGCGACCTTCAGTCACAAGTGAGCAGAAATCTGGCGGACGCTTTGTTGAATGTTCCCAAAAGTGAGCTTTCGGCAGAGAAAATGCTGCTCCGCGATCCAAAATCTTTCCTAAACACACCCAAGAAGATTCGAAGCAAGTACACAAGTCTTGAGCAGCGAGCGAGTAAAGGTCCCTTTCTGAATGAGCTCGCACTCCAGCTTTCAACCGATTTCAACAAGGCAACAGATCGAACAGTAGAAGTGCTTCTAAAACTCAACATACCTGCCGCACGAATTTCCCAATCACAAGACGCACAAGACAAAGCTGACGTTATGCATATCTATGCATCGTTTGTCACGCTCACAGGGAGTATCGCGATGGTGATCGAACGAGAAGTGAGATTCGATCTGGCGTCGGTTGCGGCTCAGAACAATTTCAACGTCGAGATTCCCCTCTACTTGCGGTCTGGATGGTACCGAATCGATCTTGCCGTTGAAGACATCAATTCGGGGCGCATCAGCACCGTTAGTCAAGGACTGAAAATTCCGTTATTGAACGCTTGCGAAACTCGAAATAAGTAACCGCTCTCAGTCCATCTCCCGCCGCGACGCCGTCTCAATCCCATGCTTCTTCATGAATTCCCGGAACTTATGCTTTCCCGATGCGTTTCAGCCATTCCTGATTTTCCTTCTCTCCCCAGTGCCCGACCATGACGACGTAGCCGTCGGGATCTTTCATGACAATTTCACCGCTGAGCATGTATTCCGGATAGCGGATTTCCGGACACTGAAGGCCGCTGGCGAGCAGGTGCTGGCGAAGCGCGGGAAGGTCAGGTGTGTACATGTAGAGGATGAGTCCTTGTTGGGACGGATCAATCGTGTGTTCGGCGCGGAGGAACATGAGTGCTCCACCTTCGCAGTGAAGGCGCGCCCATCCGAGGGGTTGGCAGCGGTCGGTGTCGACGATGGTGAAGCCGAGCGTTTCGTAAAAGCGGATGGAGCGCTCGATGTCCGCTACGTGGAGGAGCGGAGTGGAGTAGGCAGCTTTCGGAGGCATGGGGAGGGATTGTACGAGACCGGCGTACGCGTTTCCACATTCGCTTGGCCACAAACCGGTCGTTCCGGGGCGAGAGAGCTCCACAAATAGCACTCCAACCCCAGCGCGGAAATCCTGTGTGGGGCTGTGGAAATAAAGGTGTTGCGGCTGCCCTCGTAAACACAGAGAATCACAGTTTCCATGCTGGCGTATCTTTCGGGTTCCATCGAATATTCAGCGGATTACGGGAAGTCGTGGCGAGCGGAGATCACCCCTTTTCTCCGCGAAATGGGCCATGATGTTTATGACCCCGCGCTGGACGAAAAGAAGAACCTGGACGACGACGAGGTGAAGGTCTTCCGCAAATGGAAGACGACGGACCTGCCGCGATTCCAGAAGACGATCCGGAAGATTATTGATTGGGACCTGGAGTGGATCGAGAAGAAGTCGGACTACGTGATCTGCCACTGGGACGAGGCAGCAGGGCGCGGCGCGGGCACACAGGGCGAACTGACGATGGCATACTCGCGTGGAATGCCCGTGTACGTGGTGCTGGGAATGCCTCTCGGGAATGTCAGCGGATGGATCCTCGGTTGCGCGACGGAAGTGTTCGGCGGGTTCGACGAGTTGAAAGAGTTTCTGGCGGCGAAGTACGTGGTTGAACCTGCGGGTTCGGCGAGAAGGAAGGAATGACAAAAGGAAGTCCGGTGGTCAGGTAGGGATTCTTCGCGGCCTGCGGCCGCTCAGAATGACAAAAGGAAGAGCAGAGGTGAGGAGAGATTCCTCGCGCCGCTCGGAATGAAAACAACAATGAATTTTGCCAAGGGTAGTTTGGGGTGGATTGAAGTAGTTTGCGGGCCGATGTTCAGCGGCAAGAGCGAAGAGCTGATTCGCCGCTTGCGCAGGGCGGAGATCGCGCGACAGAGGGTGCAGATCTTCAAGCCGATGATCGACCAGCGATATTCGGACGACCACATTGTGTCGCACTCGGCGTTGAAGATACGGTCCACTCCGGTAAAGACCGCGGCCGAGTTGCAGGAGAAACTGGACCTGCGGACGGAAGTGATCGGCATCGACGAGGGACAGTTCCTGGGCGCGGAGTTGGTGGATGTGGTGGTGCGGCTGGCAGACATGAGCAAGCGGATCATCATCGCCGGACTGGACACGGACTATCTGGGCAGGCCGTTTCATCCGATGCCGGAGTTGCTGGCCGTCGCCGACGAGATTCAGAAGACGCTGGCGATCTGTATGCAGTGTGGGAATCCGGCGAAACATACGCAGCGGCTGGTTGCGGTGGACGATTTGATCGTGGTCGGCGCGACGGGAATGTACGAAGCGCGGTGCCGCCGGTGCTTTGAACCGAATCTGGCCAAGGTGATGCACGAGAAGGAAGAGAAGGCGGCGGTAACAGCTTAGTTTTCAGGAAGGATGTGGCGCCCGGCCGAGAGGTCGGGCGTTTGCTTTTGGCGGCTACTTCTTTTCTTCGGCTTCTTTTTCGCCGTCTTTGACGGACGACTTGAAGTTCTTGATGCCTTCGCCGAGTCCCTTGCCGAGTTCGCCGAGGCGACGGGGTCCGAAAATGAGCAGGGCGATGGCGAGGATGATAAGGATCTCAGGCAGTCCAATTTTTCCAAACATGAGCGGTCTCCAGAGAGGTGCTCCTCGGAGCCAAAGCGGGCCTGAGGATATCATCTCGATACGGAATAGCTGGGTAAATTCTAGGCCAGTGGCTGAGGGGAGTCAAAGATTCGAGTGAATCAAAGGACAGGGTTGGCAATCGAATAGGCATGAGCGATCCGGGCACAAAGCTGAAAGGACCCTGGCACGAGGGCGAAGTGGAGGTCCAGACGCGGGCGGGGGTGCGCGAAGCAGCGGAAGAGCTGACCGGAATGTATCAGCGGTACGTTCAGCCGGGGATGGTCGGATTCCTCGCGCAACAGCGGTTTGCGGTGCTCGCGACGAAAGACGCGCAGGGCAGGGTGTGGGCTTCGGTGGTGGCGGGAGCGCCGGGGATGATCCAGGTGCCGGATCTGCGGGTGATCCGGTTGGACGCCAAGTTGGTTGAGACGCGGCTTCCGGTGGAGGACGTGAAGGGGAATCCGCAGGCCGGGATGCTGGTGATCGATTTAGGGCGGCGGATTCGGGTGCGGATCAACGGACGCGCCGGCGTGGAACCGGATGGGTCGGTGGTGATTGGGATCGATCAGACGTACGGGAACTGCTCGCAGTACATCCAGCGGAGGACGGTGGTTCGCGAGGCGGGTGGCGGCGGAGGTGAAGCGCGCCTTTCGGCGAAGCTGGGGACAGAGCAGGTGGCGATGATCGCCAAGGCAGATACGTTCTTCATCGCGAGCGCGCATCCGGAGAGCGGAGCGGATGCGTCGCATCGCGGAGGACTGCCGGGATTCGTGAAAGTGGAGTCGGAGACGCGGGTGATTTTTCCGGATTACTCGGGGAACAACATGTTCAACACGCTGGGAAATGTGGCGGTGAATCCGTCGGTTGGGCTGGCGTTTTTCGATTTCGAGACAGGAACGACGCTGCAACTGAGCGGGCGGGCGACGGTGGATTGGGAGTCGGAACGGGTGAAGCAGTTCAAAGGCGCGAGGCGGGTGATTGACGTTGAAGTGGAAGCGGTGAAGGAGACGCCCGAGGCGACAAGTTTGCGCTACCGGTTCGAGGCGTATTCGCCGTTTTTGACGCAGGAATGAATGATTGGAGGCGCGGGCCGGAATCGAACCGGCGATAGAGGTTTTGCAGACCTCGGCCTTACCACTTGGCGACCGCGCCGTACATGAGAAGGATAACCGTCGGGCATTTTGGAGACCAAGGTTATTGGTCACAAATGCTGGCGGAGAGCGAAAACCCCTCGCAAGCGAGGGGTTCCAAAACTCATGGAGCGGGAGACGGGATTTGAACCCGCGACTTCGACCTTGGCAAGGTCGCACTCTACCACTGAGTTACTCCCGCGCGGTGAATTGATTATATCGGAGCTCAAGCGACAGGGTCAAACCTGCCCTGTTTTCAGGACTTTGCGGGGTGGAGCTTGCCATCCTTGAGCGTGAATCGATCGCCGCGCCAAACGATGGTGTGTCCGGCGAAGCTGGCGAACCAGAGGACGAGACCGAGGACGTCGCGGAGCGGCAACAGCCAGAGGTGACGGGCGAGTTGCGGGTCGCGGAGGACGTGGTGTCCCACGGTGATGGCCATGGTGAGGCGGACGAGGAAGGTCACGAGCAGCAGGGCCAGCGACCACGGAGCAGCTTTGGCGAAGAGAACGGCAAGCAGTGCCCAAGGTAGCGCGTGAGTGATGGCGAGTCCGAGGTAGCCGGCACGGCGGGAGTCGCGGACGGCGCGCGCCCAACGGAGCTGGTGATCGAAGAAGTCGCCGAAGGTGTAAGCGGGAAGATGGTGGCCAACGATCATCTCGGAGACGATGACCTTCTCGCCGAGGGCGGCGATACGGGCGCCGAGCTCGTAGTCGTCGGCGAGGTGGTCGACGAGGGATTCGAATCCGCCGATGCGCTGAAGCGACGACCGGCGAAAGGCGAGGGTGGAGCCCAGTCCGAACTTCACGCCTTGCAGTGTGCGCGCGGTGAGAACACCGGGGATGAAGTCGGTGGCGATTCCGAGCGATTCAAGTTTTGAGCCGAGAGTGTTGGCGGCGATTCCACGATACAAACAGGTGACCATTCCGACTTTGGAGTCGGCGAACGGCGACATCACGCGACTGAGGTAATCGGTGGTGATGGTGATGTCGCTGTCGTTGACGATGAGGTGGTCGTAGCGCGCGTGCGGCAGCATCTGCGCGAGGGTGCTGACTTTGCCGTTGGCTCCGAGGGCGCGCTCGGCTATGACGAGCTTGATGGCGACCGACGGGAACTCGCGCTGGAGTTGCTGAACAAGCGGAATAGCGGCGTCATTGGGATCGCTGACGCCGAAGACGATTTCGAATTCGGGATAGTCCTGAAGGCAGTGAGAGCGGAACGCTTCATAGATGCCAGGGTCAATGCCTTTCAGCGGCTTGAGGAAACTGACGGGCGGAGTGTACGAGGTGCGCTGACGAAGGGCGGCGTCGTGCAGGAAGGAGCGGGCACTGAAGATGGAGATGATGTAGTAGGCGAGTCCGGCGAGCGTTAACAGCGCGAACAGAATGGCGAGGGCGGCAAACATTCGAAGGTAGTATCCAGTATCGAGTTCGCAGTTTCCAGTACTCAGCGCTATTCGTAGCGGAGGGCCTCGATGGGGTCGAGGTTGGCGGCTTTCCAGGCGGGATAAATGCCGAAGATCAGGCCGATGGAACTGGCGATGGCAAAGCTAGTGAGGCTCCAGAAGAGCGACATGGTGGCCGGCATGGATGCCCAGATGAGGCGAACCAACCAGGTGAGAAAACCGCCAACGAGGATGCCCACGACGCCTCCGACGGCGGTGAGGGTGACGGCTTCGAGCGTGAACTGGAGAAGGATGTCTCGTTTGCGCGCACCGATGGCTTTGCGGACGCCGATCTCACGGGTCCTTTCGGTGACGGAGACGAGCATGATGTTCATGACGCCGACGCCGCCGACGATCAGGCCGACACTGGAGACGGCGAACATGAAAATGAAGACAGCTCCGGTGACCTGATTCCAGACGTCGGTGAGGGAATCCTGGGTCATGATCTCGAAGTTATCGGGTGCGCTGGGCGCGACTTTGCGGCGGCGGCGCAGGAGTTCGCGCATCTCGTCGATGGCTTTTGGCATGTCTTCATGCGAGGTGGCCTTGACGGAGATCCAGTGCTGCTTGAGTTCGGGATGAAGGCGCCGGAACGTGCTGAGCGGGAAGCGGACCATGTTGTCGTCGGGATTCTTGCCTCCCGCGAAGGCGCTCTTGGTTTTGTCCATGACGCCGATCACGGTGAAGAGTTGGCCTTCGATATTGATTTCCTTGCCCAGCGGGGACTCGTTCGCAAAAAGTTCTTCCGCGGTGTCGTAGCCGAGAACGATGACGTTGGCGCGGCGCTCATCGTCGACTTCGTCGAACCAGCGGCCTTCCTTGACGGGTAAGTCATACACGTAACGCGCGGTGGCGGTGTCACCTTCGAGGATGGTGTTCTTGACCTTGCGTCCGCCATATTTGACGACGTAAGTGCCGGTGCCGAACATGGGCTCAAAATAGCGGATGCCGGCGGTGACGTACTTCACGTGCGGCAAATCCTTCATGGCTTCGGCGTCTTCGAAGGTGAGTTCCTTGCGGGTTCGCATTTCCTCGGTCATGTGGCCGAAGGTGAAGACGTTCAAATGAAAAGCCATGACGATGTTGGAGCCCATATCCTGAATGGCGCCGGTTACGTTGGCGTTCAGGCCGCGGACAACGGAGGAGATGGCGATCACGACGGCAACGCCGATGACGACACCAAGGATCGTCAGGGCTGAGCGCATCTTGTTCTTGATGATGGTGCTCAGCGCCATGTTGACGGTTTCGGTATGGTCGCGACGTAGCATCTGTAAGAGTTATTTAGGTTTCCGAGCGGAGTGCGACGATCGGATCCAACTTTGCGGCGCGATTGGCCGGATAGGCTCCGAAGAAAATCCCGACGCTCGCGGCAACGGCAACTGCCGCGAGGACTGCCCATAGCTTGATCGCCGAAGGCATCCCTATGGCTAAGGTTACGCCTTTGGCAATCAGGATTCCGAAAACGATACCGAAAAAACCACCAACCATGGCGAGCGTACTGGATTCGATGAGGAACTGTCGCAGAACATCGCGCTGGCGCGCACCCATGGCCTTGCGGATGCCGATCTCGCGAGTGCGTTCGGTGACCGAAACCAGCATGATGTTCATGATGACGATGCCGCCGACGACCAGTGAAATGGCGGCGATGGCGATCATGGCAATAAAGAAACTGCCGCTGATGCTGGACCAAATACCAAGAAAGCTCGCGTTGGTTTCGATGGCGAAGCTGTCCGGCTGGCCGGGATGATCGTGGCGCCGGGCGCGCAGAATGGAACGTGCTTCGTCCATCGCCGCTTCAAGCGGGGCGCCGACGGACGCGGCCTTTCCTGAAATGCGGATGCTGGTGTTATGCGATCCGTACTTTTTCAGATAGGTGGTAATCGGCATCATCACGTAGTTATCGCGGCTCTGGCCGAGCGTTTTGCCTTCGCGCTTGCCGAGACCGATCACACGAAATATCTCGCCATCGACGCGGATTTCCTTGCCGATCGGATCGATTCCGGACATCAGCTTGTCACTGATGTCCTGCCCAATAATGGCCACGCGCGAGGAGTTGTTGAGGTCCCCGGAATTGAGCGCGCGTCCACCGACGAGCTCGAGGTCGTAGATCGTCTGCATGTTGGGATCGAAGCCACGGATGAGAGTGTCAGTGCTGGACTGATTCTCGTAATTGACGCGGCCACCAAAATTGGTGATGCTGGCGCCAACAAACGTACACGTGTGGCAACTTGCAGCGACCGCGTGAAAGTCTTCAAGGGTCAGATTTTTTCGTTTCTGCCCTTCAAGGAACTCGTCCACGTTGGTGATGACGGCTGATTGCTTGCCGATGATGAACACGTCGGCACCGAGGCGGAAGATTCGCTCGGCCACGTAACCGTTAATACCATTGACGAAGGTGACGACGGCGATGACGGCGGCAACGCCAATGACTACGCCGAGGAGGGTAAGTACGGAGCGCAGCTTGTTGGCCCACAAAGAAAGCAGGGCAATCCGAATTGCTTCGGCGATATTCATGTACAGCTTCGATCCTAACTAGTCTAACAAAGGCGATTGTGGCCACTACTATGGCTTCTAGTAGATATTGATGCACAGCTATACTCCACGATTCCTCTCTGGAGCAAAGTGATCCATGCACGGTGTACGAGTGTTCGCAGTCATATTTCTTCTCCTGGCTCCAGCGATATCCCTTTCGGGCCAGACCACGCACCTTTCCGGCGAAGTTAAGGCACACGGACGAGCGGCGGTTCCGAATGCCTTGGTGACTCTGATTGCGGCGCCGCAGACGACCATTGGATCGACAAAGACAAACGCGGCGGGTGAATTCGACCTGGGACCAATTGCGCCGGGCAGTTACGAACTGCGGGTGCAGGCGGCCGGCTTTACGGATGTTCGGCTGGCTGTGGAAGTTGGATCGTCGGCTAAACCGCTGATGGTGGATATGGATATAGCCACGAAGCCGTCGGAGATTACGGTGACGGGTGAGCGCGGTTCGGTTGAGGAGACGTACACGGCGACGCAGCAGGTGAATGTGATCAGCGCGCAGGAGTTGGCGATCCGGTCTAAGGCTGTGCTGGCGCAAGCGGCGCAAGAGGAAGAGGGCGTCGCACTGCAAAGGACGAGTCCCACGGTTTCCGGGATTTATATACGCGGGCTGACGGGCAACCGCGTCAACGTGTTCGTGGACGGAGTGAGGTATTCGAATTCGGCTCAGCGCGGCGGGATCAACACGTTCTTCAATGTGAACCAGGCGAGCGGACTGGACGCGGTGGAACTGATCCGCGGAGCTTCGAGCGCGCAGTACGGAAGCGATGGGATTGGAGGGACGGTCCACCTGGTGAGCACACCGCCTGCGTTTTCGGATACGCCGATGTGGAGCGGCAAATACAGCCTGATCGGAACGAGCGCAGATGCGAGTGCGGGATCGAACCTGCTGCTGAATTATGGCCGTAAGAAGTTCGGCGCGGTGCTGAACCTGGATGGACTGAAGGTGAACCGGTTACGTCCGGGCGGAGGGGTGGATTCTCACTCGGCTTTCACGCGGTTTTTTGGGCTGCCGTCAGACATGTTCATCGATTCGAGGCTGCCGGACACGGCGTTTACGCAATACGGAGGCAGTTTCCGGGCGGTTTGGACCCCACAAGAGCACACGCACCTCTCCACGAATTACAGCCGGTCGCAGCAGGATGGAGGCCGACGTTACGACCAGTTGTTGGGCGGCGACGGAAACCTGATCGCCGATTTACGCAACATGATGACCGATGTGTTCTACGCGCGGCTGGACAGATTCCGGCTGGGAGCCATCGACCGCGCGACGGTGACGTATTCCTACAACGCGCAACGCGAAGAACGAGTGAACCAGGGAGGGAACGGGAATCCGCTGGCGGCGATCACACACGAGCCGGAGCGCATGCGCGTACATGGGCTCCAGGGTTTTGTGGACAAGATCGTGGGCGGACACGATGTGCTGTTCGGCGGTGAGTATTACAACGAGAGGATCGCTGCGCCGTCATGGGCGGAGGATCCGGTGACGCACGTGTACACGATTCGGCGCGGTCGCGTGCCGGACAAGGCGATGTACCGCAGCGGCGGCGTTTACCTGCAAGATGTGTATTCGCCAGTCAAGCAGGTGACCCTTTCGGGATCGCTGAGGTACAGCCGAGCGTCGTATGAATCGCGGCAGAGTGACAGTCCACTGGTGAATGGCAATCCGCTGTGGCCGAACGATTCGCTGGATGTTGGTGGATGGACCTATCGGGTGGGAGCGATGTATGCGCCGATCGAGCCGGTAGCTCTGTTCGCGAATGTCGGACGGGGATTCCGCGCGCCACACATCACAGACCTGGGCACGCTTGGTCTGACGGGATCAGGATTCGAGGTAGCGGCTGCGGATGTGGCGGGAATGGGAGCGACGATCGGGAGTTCGGCGTCGCGGACGGCGACGAGTTCCGGCTTGCCGGTGGTGCAACTGCTGCCGGAGTTCAGCCAGAGCTATGACTTCGGCGTAAGGACGAGGAGCAAGTACTTCACGATGAGCTTCTCGGGGTTCATCAACGACATTAACGACAGCATTACGAAGCAAGCGCTGATTCTTCCGCAGGGTGCGGTGGGCCAGACGCTTGGCGGAACGCCGATTACGGCGCAGGACCCGACCGGAACGGTGTTTGTGGCGGCGAGCTCGTCTCCGGTGCTGGTGCGCGCGAACTGGGATGATGCGCGGATCTGGGGACTGGAGCAGAGATCGGACGTGCGGGTTACTTCGAACTGGACCATCGGGACGGTGTTCACGTACATCCATGCGGCTGATGAACGGACAGGGCAGGCGCCGAACTTTGAGGGCGGGACTCCGGCTCCGGATGGATATCTGAAGATCCGCTACACGGCGACGAATGGGCGCTGGTGGGTTGAGCCTTACATCCATGCAGCGGACAGGCAGGAGCGATTGTCGTCGCTGGACATTGAGGATCGGAGAACGGGCGCGACGAGGTCGTTGAGTTCGATTCAGAACTTCTTCCGGCGCGGCGCAACGGTGCGTGGGTATGTGTCGCCGGGGCCGAATGGGACATTCGGAAACGCGGACGATGTGCTGATCGCGACGGGAGAGACACTGGCACAAATCCAGACGCGAGTATTGGGCGGTGCGACGTCTGGCGCGTTGTATGATCATGTCCCTGGTTACGTGACGTTTAACCTGCGCGGCGGATTCCGGGTGGGCGAGAGGCATTCGGTGATTGCGGAGTTCGAGAACATCGGGGACCGCAATTATCGCGGGATCAGTTGGGGTGTGGATGCTCCGGGGCGCAGCTTTACGGCACGATATACCGTGACTTTCTAGATCGAGCGGAGGTGTTCGGATGCGGGTGCTGGCGGGATTTCTTGTGGTGCTGGGTATGGCGGTTATGGCGAGTGCGCAAACTCCGACGGTGGTGAAACTGGATCCGCAATTCGATCAACTGCTTGCGGCGGATGCGAAGTTCGAACAGATTGCCGAAGGCATGGAGTGGTCGGAAGGCCCGGTGTGGGACCGCAAGGGCGGGTACCTGCTGTTCTCCGACGTGATTCGTAATACGGTGTTCCAGTGGAAGCCGGGACAGGGGACCAAGGAGTTTCTGAAACCGAGCGGGTACACGGGTAAGGAGCCGTTCACGGGGAGAGAGCCGGGGTCGAATGGGCTGACGTTCGATGCCAAGGGGACGCTGACGCTTTGTCAACATGGTGACAGGCGAGTGGCGCAGTTGCAGGCGGATCGGTCATTCAAGACGCTGGCGGACCGCTATGAGGGAAAGCGGTTCAACAGCCCGAACGACCTGATATTCAAGAAGAATGGCGATTTGTATTTCACCGACCCTCCTTATGGTTTGCCGAAGACGTTCGAAGATCCGCAGCGAGAGATTGGGCTTAACGGCGTGTACCGGTTAGGCCGCGACGGAAAAGTGACGCTGCTGGTGAAGGACATGAAGGCGCCGAACGGGATTGCGTTCTCTCCGGATGAGAAGACGCTGTATGTGTCGGATTCCGGATCGAAGTTATGGATGGCCTTCGAGGTGAAGAGTGACGGCACGCTGGGTAAAGGGCGCGTGTTACTGGATGCCGCGGAATTTGCGAAGGAAAAGAAGGGATCGCCGGACGGATTGAAAGTCGACGTACACGGGAACTTGTGGGCGAGCGGACCGGGCGGTATCTACGTGATTTCGCCACAGGGGAAAGTGCTGGGGCGGATTGATACCGGCGTGCCGACATCGAACTGCGCGTGGGGAGAAGACGGATCGACATTCTTTATCACGGCGAACCACAACGTGTTCAGGGTAAAGACGAAGACGAAGGGCGCTGGCTGGTAGAGGCGGGTTTCGGTGCGGTACTGAGGGCGGGCTTCTGCGAGTTAGGCAATGCGTTCCAGAGCGCGAGGAAAGTGGCGTTGGTCCAGCCGAAGCCGATAACGTTGACGTGATATCCGGCGGTGACGTTCTGTTCCGTGGTGCGGGTGACGACGTTGTATTTCTCGCGAATGGTCCCGTCGCGCTGGAAGTTCTCGGCGACCATGGTGATGAACTTTCGTGAGAGACGGTTGGCGGCTTCGTCGGCATGATAGTGGCGGAGTCCTTCGATGGTGATGAGGTTGATGGGCGCCCATCCGTAGGGGAAATCCCATTGAAGGCGGGTGTCGTAGGTACTCATGACGATGCCACCGGGCTGCTCAAACTTCGCAAGGTTAGAGATGAGGTCGCGGGCGCGATCGGGTGAGGCGAGTCCGACCCACAGCGGGTAGAACGTGGTGGCGTACTCGTAGGTGGAGCGCGCTGAGTCGGTGAAATTCCAGTCGAAGTACATCTTTTTCTGAGGATCCCAGAAATACTTTTCCATGAGCTGCTGGCGCGTTCGGGCGCGTTCGGCCCAGCGTTTCGCGTCGGCGGGGCGGTTCAAGATTTCCGCGATGCGCTGGAGGTTCTTCTCCGTTTGATAGAGCAGGCTGTTAAGACAGACGGGTGCGAAGTGGTGCGTCTTGCCGCTATAGGGGCCGAAACGATTGGAGACGTCGAAGCCGGATTCACGCATGGCGCGATCGCCCTGGTAGTAGTCGGCGGTGAGGGCAGTCTGTGCCGGGGCAGCGCAGGCAGCACCGGTGACACATGCAGTGACGGTATAGCGCGGGCCGATGGTGCTGGAGAGTGACTGATAGTTGCTGGCGATACCGCTGGTGGCGAGAGCGGAAATGACCTCGGCGTAGTAAGGGTCGCCCACGGCGGCGATATCAGGGGTGGGTCCCTGGCCGTAGTCGTAGTAGCGGGAGAGGCCGGTGATTCCGGCTAGATGCTTGCCAGAGGTCCACATGTGGTAGTCGCGCTCGATGTAGGGATAGGCGCGAATGAGCCAGTCGTGGTCGGGCTTGGCGTCGTAGATGGCCATCACCATGGCGCTGAGGAATGGCGGTTGCGAGCGAGTGAGGAAGTAGGTTCGGTTCGCGTTCAGGATGGAACCGTAGTGCTCGATCTCATAGAAGAAGTTTTCAACCATGCCGCGAGCGAGGTCGAGATGATTGTCGAGCAGGAGTCCGCGGATGATGAAGTAGCTGTCCCAGCCGTACATTTCGTTGAAGAAACCGCCGGGGACGATGTAGGGATGCGGCAGATAGAGCAGGCCGTGAGGGGAGAAGTGGTCGGCATCGAAGGTGCCGGGTGCGGTGATGGGCTTCGGAAGTTGCCGAGTGTCGACGTTACAGCGGCGGGCGAGATCGGCGGCGACGGCGGGAAGAGGCTGATCGGCAGGGAAGTAGATGACCTGCTTGCGGTCGGGATGACGCTCGTCGGTGATGGTCTTGCAGTCGTCGGTGGAGCGGCGAAGGGTGGTCCATGCGTTCTGGATGTAAGAGCGGATATCGGCGGACTGGGCGGGCGCGGTGGAGGCGAACGAGAGGACGAGGAGAGCGAGCGACAGGAGACGTGCGCGCGACATAGGCAAAGATTTTAGAAGAGATGCGGGATCATGTGGGGCGGTTGCGGACTGCACGTGTAGGTTATGCCGCACGTCACTGAATCGCAGGATGGAAAGTGCTAAACGTAGCGGAGTGTTCGGAGGCCGCCAAGGCGGCTGAGTTTTGCGTTGGAGGCGCACGATGCAAAGCAGTCCGAAACGCTCCCCTGATTTGTCGCTGACGGACAGCCTGCCGTTCAGCAATGTTCCCGCGGATCGTCGCACATTCCTGCAAGTTGGAGCGGCGTGTTTGTGCTTCGGCGCAGCACATTCGTTTGGGCTGACGCCACTCGCCGCGGCTGAGGACAATTCCCGCTATTTAAAAGAAGCTGCTTTCTACCAGAAACTCCAGAACAAGCTGGTGCAGTGCAAGCTGTGTCCGCGGGAGTGCGTGGTCCCCGATGGACAGCGAGGCTTCTGCCGTGTACGTGAGAACCGCGGGGGAACGTATTACACGCTGGTGTACTCGCGCGTAGTGGCGGCGCATATCGATCCGATTGAGAAGAAGCCGTTCTTTCACTTCCTGCCGGGGACGCGGGCGTTTTCGGTGGCGAGCGGCGGTTGTAACGTGAACTGCAAGTTTTGCCAGAACTGGCAGATTTCGCAGGCGCGTCCGGAGGAACTCGAAGCACAGTATCTTCCGCCGAAGGGGATTGCGTCGGGCGCCCGAGTGAACCGTTGTGCGTCGGTCGCTTACACCTATAGCGAGCCGATTGTCTTTTGGGACTACGTGATGGATGCGGCTGAGGCGGGACATAAAGAGGACGTCCGCAGCGTGATGGTGAGCAACGGGTTCATCCAGGAGCAACCGCTGAGGAGCCTGTGCGAGCGGCTGGATGCGATCAAGATTGATTTGAAGTCGTTTTCGGAGACGTACTATCGCGACGTGGTGCGAGGCGAACTGAAGCCGGTGTTGAACAGTATCAGCACGGTTCGCCGGCATGGGAAATGGCTGGAGATCGTGTACCTGACGGTGCCGACCATGAACGACAGCGATGCCGAGTTCCGCAATATGGCACGCTGGGTGAAGACAGAGTTGGGGCCGGACGTGCCGGTGCACTTCACGCGGTTTTATCCACTCTATCTTCTGAAGAATCTTCCGCCGACACCGGTGGAGACGCTGGAGCGCGCCAAGGCAATTGCGGATTCCGAAGGGCTGCATTACGTGTACATCGGGAATGTGCCGGGCCACAAAGCGGAGAACACGTATTGTCCGAAGTGCCGGCAACTGCTGATCGAGCGAACCGGGTTTTCTGTCGCCACGATGAACGTGAAAGCGGGTAAGTGCAACAAGTGTGCGCAGGTGATTCCGGGCGTGTGGGCCTGATCGCAGGAGGCCGTGATGAGGAAATCGTTCATAGCAGGCGTGTATGCAATCGCGGTGCTGCTGGCGATTGTGTCGTGTCGCGGAGCAGAGCAACCGAAGGACCGTGCGGCGGCGGTGGCGGGCACGTTCTACCCTGCGGACCCGACGCAACTCGCGGCGTTCGTTGACGGCGAATTGGCCAAGGCGGGTGTGCTGCAGGTAGGTGGTACTTTGATCGGCCTGGTCGTACCCCATGCAGGGTATCCGTATTCGGGGCCGGTGGCGGCGTACTCTTATGCGCAGTTGAAGGGTAAGAAGTTCAAGCGGGTTGTGCTGATCGGCCCGTCGCATTTCGAAGAGATCGGATTCAGCTCGGTGTATAACGGCGACGCCTATACGACGCCGTTGGGAAAAGTTCTGGTGGATCGGGAATTTGCGAAGAAGTTGGCATCGCAAGGCAGGTCCATTCGGCTGTCGGGTGCGGGGCACGCAGTAGGTCAGCAGTCGGAGCACAGCCTGGAAGTGCAACTGCCATTTCTTCAACGCACGCTGGGCGATTTCAAGATAGTTCCGATCGTTATGGGCGACCAATCGTATGGAGCGATGCGGGAACTTGGGATGGGGCTGGCAAAGCTGCTGAAGGATGATCCCGATACCTTGATGGTAGCCAGTTCAGATTTGTCGCACTATCACCCATATGAAGATGCAGCCAGACGAGACCACAACTTTCTCGATGCAGTGACGCACAATGATTTTCTTTCTATGTCCCACAACCTGGAAAGCGGGATATGGGAGGCGTGTGGCGGCGGTCCGATTGTGACGGTGATGATTGCGGCACAACACCTGGGTGCATCGTCGCCGAGAGTGTTGAAGTACGCGAATTCCGGTGATGTGACGGGCGATAAGGGACGGGTTGTTGGGTATTCGGCGATGGCGTTGGTTAAAGGTGCGGACGAGGCGGTAGAGACCAAAGCTGCCATCGCGGATGAGGGGCGAGCGGAGCTGTTGAAGATAGCACGGCTTTCGGTGGAAACCGCCGTGCGGGAGCACAAGATGTATGAGCCGCCACCGCCAAAGCTGACGGAGCTTCAACTGGAGAGGGGTGCGTTCGTAACACTTACGAGAAAAGGTGAACTGAGAGGATGCGTGGGATATCCCTCGGCTGTGATGCCGCTGTATATGGTGGTGCGCGATGTAGCCGCGCTGGCAGCGGTCCGTGATACGCGGTTTTCACCGGTGAAACCTGAAGAGCTGAAGGATCTGGAGTATGAGATATCCGTTCTGTCGCCGTTCGTGCATGTGTTGGATGTGAAGAACATCCAGGTTGGGCGAGACGGATTGATCGCGCGGAAGGGATCGCTGGAGGGATATCTGTTGCCGCAGGTTCCGGTGGAGGAACACTGGAACCGCGATACGTTTTTGGAAGAGATTGGAATCAAGGCCGGGCTGGAGAAGGACGCGTGGAGAGACGCCGATACCGACCTGTTCACATTTTCAGCGGTGGTGTTTTCAGATCACGAGAAGTTGAAGAACTGATTACGAATTCCGCGGCGTTCGTGCGGCCAGAAGGATGGGGCCGAGGTTGGCGAGCGCGACGATCCCGGCAGTCTTATAAAAGCCAAAGACTGGTATCAACCACATACTGATGACGAGCGCGCCAACGCACGCGCCAAAGAGGTCGAGGCCGTAGAGCGTGCCGGGAGAGGCGGGTTGGCGTACGTGCGAGAAGATACGCATTCCGATCGGAAACTGGAAGCCGCCAACTATTCCGCAAAGGACGGCGAACACGAGAAAAACCGCGTGCAAGAAGATGGTTGGGAGACCGAACGCGGTGAGCTTTCCCATGCCGACTATAAGCGGGGTTACGGCGAGCAGCACGACAACGGCGGCGACTTGGGTGAGCCATAGCAGGCGGATCGAGTTTCGATTCTCCGTGTGCCGCAGAGCGAGCCAACTGCCGGTGGCCATTCCGATCATGAACCCGGCGATGATGAGTGCGAGTTCATTAAAGACGTATCCGTAAACGGCCTGGAATCCGAGCAGCAAGAGAATTTCAAGAACCATGAGAGTGAGTCCCATCATGGCGACGGAGTAGCCTGCGGCGACGCGCCGACTGGAGTTTGTGACGGCGGAGATAAGCAGCAGAGCGAATATCGCCCAGATAACAGCAGCGAACGGTATTTTGGCTATGGTGTTGAATGCGTCGCGGTAGCGGGAGTTGAACTGCGTGCTCCACAACTCGATATTGAAAAAGTAAGCGATCGGAACAAAGTCGCGGTTGATGCGGGTTGTCTCTGTGGGCTTGAGACTCTCGGCCAGAGATGTCACACGCTCGGGCGTGATGCGGAATGGAAGATAGTAGTCGCGGAAGAAGGTGGTGCGTACGCCCCTCTGGTCGAGTCGGGTGAGCAGGAGTTGTGGGTCGGTGGTGAGCAGGGCCGGCTGTGCGGTGGCAATGAAGTGCACAACCTCGCCGGGAATGGTGATGGTGTGGGCGAAGGCGCGCTGGAGGGTTGCGTTGAGGCAGCGAAGGAAGGCCTTCATCTGCGGATTGAGGTATTCCTCGGATGCGTGCATCTGGAATCCGAAAACGCCGCCGGGGTTGAGGTGCGCCGAGACTTCCTGGAAGGACTCTTCGGTGTAGAAGCGGTTGATCTGCGCAGTTTGTGGCTCGGGAAGGCTCAGGATGACGACGTCAAAGCGCAGTGGAGTGGAATTCAGGAAGAGGCGTCCGTCGAGTTCGTGAATGTGAATGCGGCGGTCGGCGATGAGGGAAGCCCAGAGCTGCGGGAAATGGTCGCGCGAGATGCGTATGACGGCCGGGTCGAGTTCGACGTAGTCGACGCGCTCGACGGTGGGATACTTCAGGATTTCGGCGATACTGCCGTTGAGTCCACCACCGATAAGAAGGACGGTACGCGGAGAAGGGTGCTGGAGAAGGGGAAAATGCACGGCTTCTTCGGCAGCGGCCAGATCGGGGACGGTGAACAGGATGGTGCCGTTCTGGATGACACTGCGATTTCCCTCGGTCTCGACAACCGCGAGGGCGCCATAGGGCGAGATGCGTGCGGCGACGACGTGAAATCCGGGCCATGAGCGTGCGACGGTCTGGAGTTCAAGGCGGCTGGAAATGACGATCATGGTCGCGCCCGCGATGAGGACGATTAACGTCAGTGCGGTGCGCGCGAGCTTGCTGGAGGCAGTGAGGAAGATGGCGACCAGGACGTTCACGAGGGCGATGATCGTGGCGATCTGAAGCGAGTCGAAGAGTCGGAGCAAGAGAAGACTGGCGAGCAGACCTCCGACGGCGGAGCCGATAGCTTCCAGCAGATACATGGAACTGGTGGCATAGGAGATTTCCGGCATGTGCTCGGCGTAGCAGCGGCTTCCGGCAGTGAAGAGCCATCCGGAAAGTGGGCAGTAGATGGCCAGCGTAAAGAGGGTGGTGACGATAATCGGAACGGGCCCGAGTGCTTCGCCGGGAGACGCATTCCAGTAGGCGCGACTGCTGCGGACAAGAAAGATGGCGAAATAAATGGCGAGCGCGCTGGCGGTAAGAAGGGCGGCGAGCACACGGCTCGGGAGCTTCCTGCGAAACAACCGGCCGAAGAGGTTGCTGCCGACGGCGGTGAATGCAAGCCAGGCGGCAAGCATGATCCCGAGCGAGAGTTCGTTGCCGTAAGAGGCGACCAGGAGTTCGCGCATGAGAATGATCTGCCCGATGACAGCTGAGAATCCGACGGTGACGAGAGCAATGCGGAGGTGGAGTGGCGGTTGCGCAGTTGCGGGTTGTGCAGGCGAGGCCATGACGAAATCAGATGGGCCGCTGCGTTCAACAACAGTGCCATAGTAACGACTTTATCCGCGCAGTTCTGTGACGGGAGCGGTAGTGGATCTCAGGTGAGACCTTAAAGCAGGTGATTCCGAGTGGCGCTAACCGGTAGTTTCAATTCGGGAAAACGGAGAGTAAGGCGTTTATTTTCAAGTCGCCGGAAATTGGATCAGCCTAGAATTAAGCGAATGTAATCGCTCGGCCAGGGAGGCTGCTCCATGCCTCCGGCTCCGCAAATTCGTCCCGACCCGATTCGCTTCAGCGACTTCGAACTAGACGTTCGCAGGGGACAGTTGCGCAAGAACGGCGTACCGAGCCATCTGCAGGAACAATGCCTTCAAATCTTGAAAATGCTGCTTGCCCATCCGGGTGAGGTGGTTACGCGTGAAGACTTGCGCGCCCGACTCTGGCCCAACGGCACGGTTGTTGAATTTGACCACGGGGTAAACGCGGCGGTGATGAGGCTGAGAGAGGCGCTGGGAGATTCCGCCGGACACCCGAAATTCATAGAGACAGTTCCGCGAAGAGGCTACCGGTTTATCGCACCTGTGAAGGAGACGGGCGGTGCCGAAGTGTCTGCTCTTGCAACGAGCGAATCAACATCCGAGCCGGCGTGGACGCTGGAGCCGGAAAGGTTCGATCACTATGACGTGATAGGCAAGATTGGGGCGGGGGCGACAGGAGTGGTGTATCGAGCTCGAGACCGGAGGCTTGGGCGCGAAGTCGCGGTGAAGGTGCTGCTTTCATTGCACTCGTCGGAACCGCAGGCGCTCCGGAGGTTCAGACATGAGACGCTGGCGACGATCGCGTTGAACCATCCGAACATCGTTGCCGTGTACGACGTGGGAGAGGCGGATGGGGTTCCGTACATCGTTACGGAATTGCTGCAAGGCAAGACGCTGCGGGAGCGTATGGAGCAGGAGCACTTGTCGCATGAAACAGCGACGGAGTATGCGATCCAGATACTGCGAGGACTTGCGACGGCGCACGAAGCGGGCATTGTTCATCGGGACCTGAAGCCAGAGAACATCGTCATTACCAAAGACGATTGCGTGAAGATCCTCGACTTCGGACTGGCAAAACATAGTGCAGTCAGCCAGGAAGGGCCGGAAGCGCTGACGGGTTCGACGGAGTGTACGTCTCCGGGGGTAATGCTGGGGACGGTGGGGTATATGGCGCCGGAGCAGGTGAGGGGCGAGGCAGTGGACTTGCGTTCCGACCTGTTCGGCTTCGGCACGGTGTTCTACGAGATGTTGACGGGAAAGCGGGCGTTTGCCGGGACGACGGCAGTCGATACGCTTAGCTCGATTCTGAACAGCGAGCCGGAAGAGCTGCATTCAGGTAAATCGGCGATTCCGACAACCTTGCAGGCAGTGCTGCGACGTTGTTTGGAGAAGCTGCCGGACAGGCGCTTCCAGAGTGCGCGGGAGGTGCTGGAGGCGTTGAAGGAAAAGGCTTCCGTGAGGTGGAGAGTTCCGGCGAAGCTGTGGCGGTGGGCGGCGCTGGTTGTGCTCGCGGTATCGGTAGGTGCTGCCGGATCGTACATGGCGCGACGGATACGTCCTATGCAGTCACAGACGGTGTATAGCGAAAGCTCGACGGCGCTCGATGCGTATCAGAAAGGCCGCGAGTATCTCCATCGTTATGACAAGAAAGGAAACGTGGAGAAGGCGACTTCATCGTTCGAAGCGGCGGTGAAGAGCGATCCCAAGTTTGCGCTGGCGTATGCGGGGCTGGGTGACGCGTACTGGATCAAGTATAGGCTGGGAAAGGATCCGAAGTGGATTGAGCAGGGGCTTGTGAATGCGAAGCAGGCGCTGGAGTTGAACGGGGGCCTGGCGGCTGTCCATGTGACGCTGGGGAGGAATTACTGGGCAAAGGGAGATCAGCAACTGGCGCAGAACGAGTTTGGGCAAGCGCTGAGAATGGATCCGCTCGATGCGGACGCGCATATCGGATTGGGCAGCGTGTACGAGAAACAGGGTCGTGCGGCAGACGCTGAGGCGGAATTGAGGAAAGCCACTGACCTTCGACCGGACTACTGGATCGCGCACAATGAACTTGGGACTTTCTATCGGAGGCAGGGCAGGAACAATGAGTCGGCCCAGCAGTTACGCGCCGCGTTGGAGGTTGTTCCGGATAATGCCGGCGTACACACGAACCTGGCGTTAGCGCTGCGTGGGTTAGGACAGGAGAAAGAAGCGGAGGCGGAACTGAAGCGCGCGCTTGAACTGGATCCGACGTATCACGCGTACAACAACCTCGCGGTGTTTTACTTCTACCAGCGACGCTTCACGGAATCGGTCGAGATGACCGAGGCGGCGTTAAAACTGAATGACACAGATTACCGGACGTGGCTGACGTTGGCGATTGCTTACGAGTGGATCGGCGAGCATGAGAAGGCGCAGGCGGCCTATGCCAGAGAACTCACGTTGCTGGAACCGTTTGTTAAAGCCAACTCTCGCGAGCATACCGCGCACGCGGATTTAGGGGTGCTGTATGCGAGGCAACAGCATCGAGACAGAGCGCTGGCGCAGATCCAGTCAGCGCTCGCGCTTGCACCCGACGATAGACAAGTACTTGCTTCAGCAGGCGAAGTTTACGAAACCCTGGGAGACCGAACGAAGGCCCTGATTTATATGAAGAAAGCACAGCAGAGGGGTTGGACGATCCAGGATGGAGAGACTAATCCGGACCTGCGCAGCTTCATGGCGGATAAGAATGTGCGGCGGGCGCTGAAGGCAAGTTCCGGAAAAGGATACAGGTCGGCTCAATAATGCTCAAAACTCAGGTCCGAAGGCCCAGCTACCTAAGACTGAATGGAGGAGAAGAGAAAATGATTATCGACATTAAAGTAAAGGAACAAGAAGCCGTTCCGCCACACTATAAAGTTAATAAAAGCGATCACGTCATCTTCAAAGCCATAGATGATGACGGCTGGCTAGTTTTCGATCAGCATCCAGACTTTCAGGAGAACCCTGTTTT
The DNA here is from genome assembly GCA_035561515.1 of Terriglobales bacterium. Taxonomy (NCBI): domain Bacteria; kingdom Pseudomonadati; phylum Acidobacteriota; class Terriglobia; order Terriglobales; species Terriglobales bacterium. Next base: position 22,957 of record DATMXP010000013.1, read on the forward strand.
GCTGAAAAGAGGCGTTCCGCGGAGCATTGCGGTAGCGGACCCCAAGCCCCCGGATGGCACTCACAAATACACGATCCGGCCGGCGAAGTTGATCATGCAACTGCTAGCTATGTACGACAGCAAAGCTTCCGAAACGGAATGGACCCAGTTTTTAGGGAAGTTAGAGAAAGAAAGTCGCCCGGCTCCCGAGATCGAGTTTCCGTAAGGTTGACACCGTTGGCCGAAGATGGGCAATGGGAGCATGCGCAGGTGTGCTCCCAACCAGCGGTGTAAGGAGGAGAGATGCGGAAACGATGGTTTGTGATTGTGGCAATGGCGATCACCGTCGCATTTGCTGTTGTTGCCGGTGTTTGGAAACCAGAATTCGTACAGCTCTGGAATTTTGGTCGTGATGACTTTCTTAGGGTGTTAACGCAGTTGATTGCGATCGCGCTTATCATCGAGCGGGCGGTTGAGGTGCTGATTTCGCCGCTCCGGTCGGAGGAGACTGAGAGGCGTCGCCTTGCGCTGGCAATTCAGAGCGAAAGGGCCTCGGATATTGAGTCGGTTCTTCCGTACATAAACCCATACGTTGGTTGGCGAAGCGATACGCAGAAGATCGCGTTTTCAATTTCGCTCGGCCTCGGGCTCCTGGTCGCGATTATCGGGATGAGGGCGCTGCAATTCCTTGCCGATCCCGTCGTGCTCAACGGCTTGAGGGGAACGCAAGCCACATTGTTCAGGATCGTCGATGTAGTGCTGACCGGCGCGCTTCTGGCAGGCGGGGCTGATGGCCTACATAAGTTGGCTTCTCTGTTTACGAGCTACGTAGAGAGGGCGACGGAGAGGGTGAGGCTAGGTCATCCGGTTCGAATGTAATTAAGGACGATGAGTCTGGGTGGGAAATCAGTGACAGCCGGACCTGTAAGCCGAATTTTGTATGCCGGTTTGCACCGGCATGACGGTCATTCCTCTGGGCGACGCGTTACCGCGACGCTCTAGCGACCTACCCGGGACTTTCATCCCTTGCGGGATGCCCAACTGGGTTGGCGCGCCGAGCCGGCACGCCATCGCGTTACCGCGATGTTGTCCCCTATTTGGTCTTGCTCCGTGTGGGGTTTACCATGCCCCGACCATTACTGGGCGGGCGGTGCGCTCTTACCGCACCTTTTCACCCTTACCCCGCTTGCGCGAGGCGGTATGTTTTCTGTGGCACTGGCCGTACGGCGGATTTGAATCCGACGCCCCGGACGTTATCCGGCACACTGCTCTGCGGAGTTCGGACTTTCCTCCCTCGCTTGCGCGAGAGCGACCGTCCGGTCCGGCTGTCAACCTATCTATTATAGATGTTTGGGGAAAGAGGCAAGGTTTAGGTAACAGAGCTCCACTCAACCAGAAGAAGGTTGAGTGGAGCTCTGTTTCGGTATGGGAAAACCTCAAGATCCGGGATATGAAATCCCGGACTACGTTAGCGGCGGTCGCGGATCTTGGCGAGGAGCCGCAGCATTTCCAGGTAGAGCCAGATCAGCGTGACCATCAGGCCGAAGGCACCGTACCACTCCATGTACTTGGGGGCTCCGGCGCGGGCGCCGCGCTCGATGAAGTCGAAGTCGAGTACGAGGTTGAGCGACGCGATGATGACGACAACGACGCTGAAGCCGATGCCGATCGGGCTGGAACTGTTGATGCTGGTGAAGTGAATCCCGAAGAAGCCGAGGACGAACTGCGCGAGATAGAACAGCGCAACGCCTCCGGTCGCGGCGACGATGCCGAGGCGGAGGTTGTCGGTGACGGGGATCAGTCCGGAGCGGTAGGCGAGCAGAAGGACGATCAGGACACCGAAGGTGAGGCTGACGGCCTGGATGGGGAGGCCGGGCCAGCGGACTTCGAAGATGGCGGAGATGGCTCCGAGGACGAGTCCTTCGAGAAGGGCGTAGAGTGGCGCTGTGATGGGCGCCCAGTTCTTCTTGAAGACGGTGACAATGGCGACGATGAATCCGCCGATGGCGCCGATAACGGCGGCGGGCGCAACGGCCTGAGCGGATTCGGCCTGCATGAAGCGAGTCCAGGTCCACGCGGCAGTGGCGATGGTGCAGAGCAGCAGAATGCCGGTCTTATTGACGGTGCCGGAGATGGTCATCGCTTCCTGTCCGAAAGCGACTCCGGCTTCGCGGAAACTTTTGTCGTTCAGGGCCGGATTCGAAGTGCGCATCAATGCCATGGATCGTCCTCCGATTTGAGGTTAGCGGGTTTAATTAGAAAAGTAAAAACCCCACTCAACCAAGGAAGTTGAGTGGGGCACTAATGTAAGTTCAGTACCGGTAACTTCCAACAACTACCCACTCTTCCCGCAACCGTGGCAGCAGCGGTCGGTTGATGTGCAGTTGCCGGGCTCGGCGAGTTCGCCGTCGGGTCCGATGCAGGTCTGGGTGTACATGCACCAGAAGAGGCCGTCATTGCAAGGCTGGACGGTTTCGTCGTGCGCGGCGGCGATGAACTGACCTTTCCAGCGCAGCCCGGAGCAGAGGTTGGGATGGTTGATGTCGAAACGTGCTTCACGGCGATGAATCATTGCTGACCTCCCTTCGCGGCCTGCAACAGTGCGCGTTTGACTGCCACCCGCGTGAGTTGGACTTTGTAAGCGTTGCGGCTGAGTGGTTTCGCGATCGAGACTGCCGCCTGAGCGGCAGCGTCGGCGGTCTGCTCGTTCAGTTGCTTTCCGACCAGCGCTTGTGCGGCTTCCTGCGAAATCCACGGAACCGGAGCGACCGCACCGAGCACTACATTCGCCTTTTGAATGGTGTTGCCATTCATCCAGAGCGCGACGGAAGCCAGCGAGAGCGGCCAGTCAAAGGCGTTGCGCTGGCGAACCTCGTACTGAGCGGCCTTCACGTTCTGGCCGGGCGGCACGATGATTTCGGTGACGACGTCGTTGGGTTGAAGGTCGTGCTCGCGTTCGTCGGTGGTCTTGGGAATGCGGTAGAACTTCGAGAGTTCCACTTCGCGGTCTCCACGAGGACCGACGATGCGAACTTTGGCCTCGTAAGCGATCAACGCTGGAGCGATGGTGGATGGGGTAACGAATTTGGCGGGGCCGTCGTTGGCGATGATGGCGTGGTAGCGGTTGTCACCATCGACGACGAGCGACTTGCCCTGCTGCTCCGGTATCAGGCCAGAGCCGTTGCGGAAGTACCAGCAGCGCGGACGCTGGCAGAGGTTTCCGCCCAGGGTAGCCATATAGCGGATCTGCGGGCTGGCGGCTTCGTCCACAGCCCAAGCCAGCATCGGAAGGCTGCGGCGTACGTCCGCGTTGTCGGCGATTTCGGAAAGCTTGGTGAGAGCGCCGAAACGATGCCATCCGGTGGCGTTGAACTGAATGCCGGAGAGCCCGGGGATGTCCTTAATGTTGACGAGGCGCTTAGGTTGGAGCACGTCGTCTTTCATAAGGGCGAGGATGTCAGTCCCGCCGGCAAGGATCTGCGCCTGAGACCAGTTCTGTCCCAATAATCCGACGGCCTGCTGAGTTGACTTAGGGACGGTGTATTCGAACTGTCGCATTATGCGCCTCCTTTCGCGAGAGCGGCGAGCACTCTATCGGGTGTGAGAGGAATCTCCGGAACGCGAACGCCGATGGCATTGGCGACGGCATTGGAGATGGCGGCTCCGGGTGAGATGACCGGAGGTTCACCGAGTCCGATGACGCCACGCTCGTCGTAGCCGGGGCCGGTCATCATATGGATGACCAGTTCCGGGATATCGCCGAGTCCGGCGAGACGGTAGAACTGCATGTTCGGGTTGAGCATGCGCCCGGAGACCGGGTCCATGATCTTCTCTTCATACAGGGCGTAGCTGATGCCCATGATGAGAGCGCCGTAGACCTGGCTTTCCGCGGTCTTCATGCTGATGATAAGACCGCAGTCCTGAACGGCGATCATCTTGTTGACGGTCACGATACCGGTGTCGGTATCGACGGATACGTCGGCCATCTGCACGCCAGCGACACCGCTGTTGGTGAGATCGGGTGGATGCTCGCGGTCGGGGTTTTTGCCGGTCGCGGTGATCGGCATCGCCCCGAGCTTCGCGCAGGCCTGTTTCCAAGTCATGCTGCGAGTGGGTGCAGAACTGACAAAAATCTTGCCATCCCGAGCTTCGAGTTGTTCCGGCTTCGCGTCCAGTGCCGGAGCGACCTTCGAGTACAGCATGTTGAGAGCCGTGATTGCGGCGCGGCGGGTGGAAGAAGAGACGCCGCCGATGGTGGTGCTACCTCCGGAGCCTCCGGAAACGGGATAGTTGCTGTCGCCGACGAGCAGCTTGATCTGGTTCATCGGAATGCCGAGGGAGTCGGCGGCAACCATGAGTATCGCGGTACGAGTTCCGGTGCCAAGATCCTGCGTGCCCATCTTGATCTCGACAGAGCTGTCGGGGTGGATGGTGAGGTCGCAGTTGCTGGCATGACCGCGTCCGCCCCACGTGTGGATGGAGAGGCCGAGTCCGCGCTTGATCGGGCCGGATGTTTTGTCACCGCGCGGATGCCACCGCTTCTTCCACTCCATGAGCCGGTCGGCAATCGCGAATTCTTCGGAGTAGTTTTTGGCGCGAGGGCCGGTGTAATCGATGTTCTTGAGGAAGAGATCGTATGGATCCATGCCGATTTTGGCGGCGGCATCCTCGAGAGCACACATGGTGATTACAGCAGCCTGCGGGTGATTGGGCGCGCGCCATGCGCGAGCAGGACCGATGTTGGTGACGATGGCCGTGTGCTGCTTGCGCTGGTGCGGGATATCGAAGACGTATGGTACCGGGTAGGCGCCACCACCTCCGGGGCCGCCGGTACCCCAAGTGTTGGATTCCCAGGCGGTAATGGTTCCATCGCGCTTCAGGCCGACGCGAACCTTGCCGAAACCGGAAGGACGCGCACCGGCGACTTCGAGTTCGGCACGACGATCGAGGAACATCTTTACGGGAGCTCCGCCAGCCTGCTTGGAGAGTTGTGCCGCAACGATGGACCAGCGATCGGGTGAGAACTTGCTGCCGAAACCTCCGCCGATGTACTGCATGCGGTGGTGGATGTTGGAAGCGGGAACTCCGAGAGGCTCGGCCATCTGGGCAGCCATGCCGGAGATGTTCTGAGTGGAGATCTGCGCTTCGACGTGGTTCGTCTTAGGATCCCAGGCCACGACTGCACCGTGCGACTCGAGACAGCAGTGAGTCATAACGGTCGCACCGTAGAACCCTTCGCTGACGACCTCGGCTTCCTTGAAGGCGGTGTCGGGTTCGCCCTGACTTTGTAGAGCAGCACGCTTGTAGGGCGACTTTACTTTCGGGCCCTCGCTCTGTTTCACCTCGGCTTTGCTTAGAGCGTCGATGACGTTGGGAGCGGCACCGTTAGCGGCGAACTCCTTGAGATTGGCTTCGGTGGGCTTGAAGGTAAGCCCGCCGGACTGAATGCGCTGGATCATCTGAGCAGCGGGCATCTGGTTATCGAGCATGTCCCAGATGGCGTCTGCATCGTAGGGGCCGGTGTCGGACGCAATCTGACCGTGAGGCTCGGTGGCGTCGTCGACCATAAAGGGAAGTTGTTCCCAAGTGATTTTCACGGAACGGGCGGCGTCGGAAGCAGCGCCTTCGGAGGTGGCTGCGATGCCGACGATTTCGTCGCCAGCCCAATGGATTTCCGAACCAGCCTTCTGAATCACCATGACTGCCTTTACGCCGGGCATCTTCTCGGCGGCAGAGGTATCGATCGCGGTGATTTTGGCGTGTGGATAGGGGCAGCGCACCATGGTGCCGAACAGCATGTTCTTGCCGGTGGCGTCATAGGAGTACTTGGCGCGACCGGAGACCTTTTCGGGTCCGTCAACGCGAGAAACGCGCTTGCCGATCCAGGAGCGATGTTGTGTGTCGGGCCATTTATATTCCGCCATGCTCAGGCCTCCTTCTTTCCGCCGAGGGCGGCGCGAATGCCAGCATAGGTGCCGCAACGGCAGTAGTTGCCGGCGAGTTCATGGTGAATCTGCTCCGGCGTGGGCTTGGGGTATTTATCGAGCAGAGCCTTGGAGGCAACCACGAATCCGGGCGTGCAGAAACCGCATTGCTGGGCGTCATTCTGGATGAACGCCTGCTGAATGGGGTGAAGGGTGTTGCCGGGACCGGTGAGACTCTCGATGGTTTCAATCTTGCGATTCTGTGCGTCTACGGCGAGCACGGAGCAGGCGTAGACGGGCTTGCCGTCGAGAAGCACGGTGCAGGCACCACATTCGGCACGATCGCAGACGCGCTTGGCGCCAGTAAGTTCGAACTGATCGCGAAGAGCGTCGAGGAGAGTGACGCGGGGTTCGAGTTGAGCCTTGAGAAGTTTGCCGTTTACGTTAAGGGTGACGGGCACGGGACCGGGACCGTATACGGGAACTTCCTCGCCGGCGACGTTGACGACGGTGGGACCGACGACCATCGGAACCGCGACAGAGATGCTGGAGATTTTCAGGAAGTCGCGACGGGAAACCCCGGAAGAGTCTGGCTGTTCGGGAAGAGGAGGTCGCTCCTCATCATGCTTCTTCATCTAGCCTCCACTGCAGTAGCCACGGACAGAAAGTCCGGGAGTTGAACGAAATGGATGAACGGTAGACGAGCGCAACAACGCCTAAGACAGAAAGCGACTAAGTATACAAGCGAGGGACGGTCGACGCGAATGGGAGGGACGATATGAAGAGGAGGCTGGGCGGGCCAGCCTCCGAGATGAAAGTTACTTCTTCAAGGTGCGGATGTACTTTACGACTTCGTCGATCTGGGCGGGTGTGAGCTTACCGGCGAAACCGGTCATCTTGCCCTTGCCCTTTTCGACGACGGTCTTGAGATCGGCGTCGGACATTTTCTGAACATCTTCCGAACCGAGGTCTTTCAGGTTCATGCTTTTTGCCATGGCGGCGCTGGGTGTGCCGTTCGGGCCGTGGCACATCTGGCACTTGCCTTTGTAAGTATCGGCGCCAGCGTCGGCGAACGATACGAGAGAAGTGACTCCCACAAACAAGAGAACAGCCAACAACTTCTTCATGCGTACTCTCCTTTTACCTCATTCATCGCAATCCTGCCCCAGTACGGATTGCGATGGGAAGGATTGTACGCCGTCACAGGTTTTTGTGATTGTGACGGGTGAACAACTGGTGAAGAGGACGTAGAGGACAGCGGGTTACGGGAAATGCCCCAATGGAGGCGCGTATTAACCCACGGGAGGATTCGCGGGGCGTTTGACGGGATTAGCCAGAGGCACCCTAAGCTGCTTTCTTGCAACGAGTTACGGAAATTAACAGTGCCTCTGGAATTTGGAATTGGAGATGCCTAAGTGAGGGTGAACTCCTTCGGGCGTGGAGTGTGTGTTTTGGAACCCACTTTGGTGATTATCGGTGTGAACTACCGGTCGGCTCCGGTCGAGGTGCGCGAGCGCTTCTGGATCAGCGAGAGCCGGCGGTATGAGGCTCTGGTACGGCTGGTGAGATCGGAGGCGATCGAGGAAGTAGCCGTATTAGCGACCTGCAATCGCACGGAATTCATCCTCTGGACGCGGGATGCGTCGGCGGCTGCGAACTCGGTTTTGAATTTCCTGACAAGTGAATATGGATTGAAGCTCGGGGAGTGGAAGCACTTCTACCGGCTGATCGGTGAAGCCGCGCTGGTGCATATGTTCAAGGTTACGAGCAGCCTGGACTCGATCATCCTGGGCGAACCAGAGATCGTGGAGCAGATGAAAGAAGCATGGCTCCTCGCGCAGAAGGTGGGAACGACGGGGCAATACCTGGATTCGGTGTTCCAGAAGGCGTTTGCAGTATCGGAAAGAGTAAGGACGGAGACGTCGATCGGAGAGGCGGCGGTGTCGGTTCCGTATGCGGCAGTGGAACTGGCGCGGCAGTTGTTCGGATCTCTAGAAGGACGGAAGGTAGTTTTGCTTGGCGCTGGGCAGATGGGCGAGGTCTCGGCGGACTACCTGGTGAAGAATGGCGTGACGGATGTGCGCGTAGTGAACCGGACGGTGGAACGCGCGCAGGAAGTAGCCGAGCGCCTGAACGGTGTGGCGGCACCGTACGAGGAGCGCTGGAAGCATTTGATTGAGGCCGACATTATCGTGACGTCGTCGGCGTGTCCGCACGTGATCTTCACGCGTGAAGAAGGCGAATACGTGAAGCAGGAGCGGCATGGGCGTCCGCTGCTGATGATCGATATCGCGATTCCCAGGGACGTGGATCCGCAGGTAAGGAACATCCACGGGATCTTCCTTTATGACATCGACGACCTTGAGCATGTGGTGCAAAGGTCGAGCGGCGAGCATGCGGCTTCGGCAGAGAAGGCGAACCAGATCGTGGTCGCCGAAGCGAAGTTCTTCAGTCGAAAGCTGGCGAGCGACCGGACGGTGCCAACCGTGGTCGCATTACGAGAGCGGCTGGATGAGCTATGCCGACAGGAACTGGAGTCGTTCCGCCATGATGCCGGGCCATTCACTGTCGAACAGGAAGAGGCTTTACAGATACTCGCGAAGCGAATCAGTTCGCGCATCGCGGGTTCGCTGGCCCGGGAACTCAAAGAGATTTCAGTGAAGGTGGACCAGGACGAACTCACATTGGCGGTCCAGAAGCTGTTTCACCTTCCGCAGCCGTCAACGACTGTTGCCGGCACCAATTAGTTGGACATCAGGCGCACCCGGTTGATCGCGTAGTCGGAGGCTAAGATACGTGGTCCTTGGGACCGGGAATGACGCCGCCGGAGGAAGCACCCCTCACGATCCCACTCGCTTCCTCCGGTTTCCATTTTCAAAAGACAACCAGCAAAGTTAGCCCCCGGTGTGCGACGGCTTAATCATTCTCGACGGGTCGAGGCCTTTTTCGCGGATGGTCTGAAGAGCTCGCTCGTAGAGCTCGGGATCCATGGTGGAAGTGCGGCTGAGGATCCAGAGATATTTCCGCTTGGGCTCGCTAACAATCGCGTAACGGTATTCGGGATCGAGACCGATGACCCAGTAGTCACCGTAGAAAGGCCAAAAGAAGGTGACGCGCAGCTTGGCGTTCGTCTGCTTGTCGGCGACCTTGGCGGCGCCCTTCGATGATTTCATCTTGCCGTCCTGCTTGCGGCAGGAGTTGACGACTTCGATTTTGCCATCCGGACGAAGCGTGTAATTGGCGGTTACGTCGGAGACGCAGTCCTTTTCGAAGCGGTTGGGATAACGCGCAATTTCGTACCACTTACCAACGTAGCGGTTGAGATCGACACGATCGACGGTTTGGAGTGGAGCGGCTGTGTCGGCGGCGAAAGCGGCGGACGCCACGCCGAGGATGATGGCTAGCTGTCGTAAGAGCATGTATTTCGATAGATGCAGGCGGGGGAATTCGGCTGCGAGTTAACGCGAAGTTGGTTGCATGGTGGTCAAAAGCATGTCGGGGATTGGACGGTCAGGAAACAACGGGAACCTTGGCTGGTACTCCCGTTGTCACCGCCGTGGCCTACGATATGGGCTATGGCCGCGCAATCGCTCGTTCTTTGCCGGGACCCAGACGTTCTACGGACCTTGTGTCCACTGCTATTCGAGATGGATATGGGGGTAGAGATCTGTCTTGGCACGAACGGTGCCAGCCGTATGCTGCGCAAGCGTCGCTTCGATGCGGTGATCGTGGAATGCGGGTCGGACGGCACGGGACTTGATGTGCTGCAAGAGATCAGGCAGGACACTCCGAATCAGAACACAATTACCGTTGGGGTGGTGGACGATCCGGAGGCGATGAAGGCGGCGCTGGCGACCGGCGCGAACTTCGTGTTGGCGAAGCCGATTTCGGTGGAAGATGCCGGACGAATCCTGCGGTTCACACGAGGGATGGTGAGCCGCATGGTGCGGCGCTTTCTGCGCGTCGCGGTACATCATCTTTCGCATGTGGACGTGGCTGGGATGAAGGATCCGGCTTTCATTCTTGACCTGAGTGAAGGCGGGATGGCGATGCAGTCACTCGCTCCCATGGAGACGGGGCAGGCAATCGACGTTGGTTTCTTTCTGCCGGGAACACAGACGCACATCACGACGGGTGCGCATGTAGTGTGGACAGATTCAACCGGGCGCATTGGGCTGGAATTTGACGGCATTCCTGAATCGTCTCGAGCGCAATTGAAGAGTTGGGTTGTCCAGAGGTTGAAGAACTCACCAGAAGACGTCCCGGGTAGTGGTGCGACAGCGGCGAACTCGATCCGGGTGCTGAGCCAATGGATGAGGCCACTGGCGAGGCTGATCGATGCAATGTACGTGCTCGTGGCGGCATCATTGTTCTGCACGGTGGTGTACCTCCTGCTTTGGCAGAATGCGACGAACTGGCCGATGTCGTATGCGTTTGGAGTGGCGTTCCTGATCGTGAGCGCGCTCTATGCGAGCCTGTTTCACACGCTTGATGTGAGGTTTCCAGGGACTCGAACGATGCAGAGCCTGTTGTCGATGGCGAGTTCCCGCCAGGCAGGTTAGCATCAGCGAATCCCCTTGCGCTTTCGTATCGAGAGGGGTACAACGATATTTCCCGCTCGCCTTTGAGAATTCCCCCTCGTCCTTCAAAGCCCGACACAAGGGATTGCTTCGGGCAAGGAGAAGCCATGTCAGACAGAAAATACCGTCAACGCGGGTACCAGGACTCTGGAGAGAATAAGCCGCAGTTTTCATCGACGCCGAAGCCGAAACCACAAGACATGACGTTTGGGCCGCGTCCTCTTAATATGCCGGGCGCGAGAACGGTTTCGCGGTGCGCCATGTGCGGGACGATCCTGCCACCGATGTCGGACGATATGGCGAAATGTCCGAAGTGCGGACTGGACCTGCATTCCTGCAAGATGTGCAACCACTTCGATCCGGGGAGCCGGTTTGAATGCCGTCAGCCAGTGCTGGCCAGAATTTCGCCAAAAGACACCCACAACACGTGCACGATGTTCGCGATCAAGCAGTCGGTAGAACGAGAGACGACTTCGGGGGGAGTTCGGGCCAACGACGCGCGAGCGGCATTCGAGAACCTGTTCAAGAAATGACGCACCTATCGTGCCGCCGGCGAAATTAGACGATGGCTGCGGAGTCTCCGCGCATCGGCCTTAACCCATTGGAATAAAAGGCATTTTTGGATGGCCGCGAGTTGCGGGTGCGAGCAGATTTTGAAACAATATCTGCATTCGTGGTGGTGACCGCACTTCATGGCAGAATTAGGTAGTTACTCGCTCCTTCTTGCACTCGCCCTCAGCGTCTACGCATTCATAGCCGGGATCCTGGCATTAGTTCGAAAGCGGGCCGGCTCAGATGTCCTGGGTGAAACGGCACGACGTGCCGGCATCGCGGTATTCGGTGCGGTGCTGGTCTCTTCCGTGGTGTTGGTGGTCGCCACTTTCCAGAACAACTTCAGCATTGCCTACATCCTGCACCACAGCAACATCGATCTGCCGGCACCCTACAAATTTGCGGCGTTATGGTCAGGTCAGGAGGGATCACTGCTGTTCTGGTCTTTCCTGCTGGCGGGCTACGGGCTAGTGCTTCGGTTGCGTCACAAGGTGGACGCGCAATTAGTGGCGTATGCGTCGGTGATTATCAGCGCCGTGCAGGTGTTCTTCCTGTTGCTGAATAACTTCGCGGCGAATCCGTTTGCGATGGTGCAGGGCACGATCCCGCCGGACGGCAACGGATTGAATCCTCTGTTGCAGTACCCGGAGATGGTGATCCATCCGCCGATGCTGTACCTGGGATACGTGGGATTTACGGTTCCGTTTGCGTTCGCGCTGGCGGCGCTGATCATGAAGTACCCGGGCGAGAAGTGGATCCACATCACGCGCCGCTGGACGATGGTGACGTGGGCATTCCTGGGAGTCGGAATTTTCCTGGGTGCGCACTGGGCCTACTACGTGCTCGGCTGGGGCGGATACTGGGCGTGGGATCCGGTGGAGAATGCATCATTCCTGCCGTGGCTGACGGGGACGGCATTCCTGCATTCGGTGATGATGCAGGAGAAGCGCGGCATGCTGAAGATCTGGAACATGTGGCTCATCTTCAGCACATTCCTGTTGTCGATCTTCGGGACTTTCCTCACTCGTAGCGGGATTGTAAGTTCGGTTCACGCGTTTGCGCAGTCGGGAATCGGTCCGTGGTTCGTGACGTTCCTGGCGATCACGCTGGCGGCGTGCACGTACTTCTTCATCCAGAATCGTGCGCATTTGCGGAGCGAGAACCGGCTTGAGTCGCTAGTTTCGCGTGAGTCGAGTTTCCTGTTCAACAACCTGATCCTGCTGGTGGCGTGCTTCACGGTGTTGTGGGGAACGCTGTTCCCGGTGCTCTCGGAGTGGGTGCAGGGCACGAAGGTGACGGTGGGCCCCCCGTTCTTTAATAAGGTGATGATCCCGGTGGCATTGCTACTGACACTGCTGACGGCAGTGGGGCCGCTGCTGTCGTGGAGGAAGACATCGCCGGACAGCATTCGCAGGAATTTGCTCCTGCCGACGATGTTCTCCGTTGCCGTGGGCGTGGTGGTCATCGTTTTCGGATGGATACGGCCGTGGACAGCGCAGGCTGATTTCTATTCGTGGATGACATTGGTGCTGGCGACGCTGGTGCTGTCGACAGTGCTGTCGGAGTTCTATCGCGGTGGAATGGTGATCGCGAAGCAGACGGGCCGCAATATCGCGTCGTCTCTCTACGTGCTGACGAGGAGAAACACGCGGCGCTATGGCGGCTACATCGCCCACTTTGGGTTTGCGGTGGTGCTGATTGGATTCGCGGGCGCGGCATTCAACCAGGACATCGAGCGCGAGTTGAAGAATGGCGAGTCGATGCAGATCGGCAGCTACACGATCACGTGCCGGACGCACACGCAGGACGACAATCCGAACTACAGCAGCGTCTGGGCGATTATGGATATCTCGAAGGACGGGAAGCCGGTCGACGTGATGTATCCCGAGCGGCGGTTCTTCAAAGCTAGCCAGCAGGCTTCAACCATGCCGGCGGTTCTCTCGACGATGCGTGAGGACCTTTATCTGGTCTATAGCGGCGAGAACCAGGACAGCGGGAATCCTATCATCAAGGCACACCTGAACCCGCTGGTGAAGTGGATTTGGACGGGGGCGCACATCTTGTTGCTGGGGACAATCCTGGCGATGGTGCCGAGCCTGGCGACATCGAAGGTGCCGATAAGAAAGACAGTGCTGGTGGAGGAACGACAGCCAGTGGGAGCTAACGACTAATGCTCCGAGCGAAATACATCGTACAAGGCTTGTTGCTGGCGGTGGTGTGCATGGGGTTGATGGGAGCGAACCCGTCCATCGACGCACGGTTCAACGATCTTGGCCACAAACTGATGTGCAAGTGCGGGTGCAACCAGATCCTTCTGGAATGCAATCACGTGGGCTGCTCGTATTCCACGAAGATGCGCGACGAGTTGATGGCCGCCCTGCAAAAGGGCGATAGCGACAGCCTGGTGCTGCAATCCTTTGTGCAGCAGTACGGGTCCACGGTGCTGGCGGCCCCGACGACACAGGGCTTCAACGTGGTGGCGTGGATCATGCCTTTCTTTGCGCTGGTTGCAGGATTGACGCTGGTAACGGTGATCGTGAGGAAGTGGAAGTTCCGGACGGCACCGGTGGGAGTGCAGAATCTACCGCAGGAAACACTGGACGAGTTCCGGCGCAAGGCACGCGAGGAGACGGAAGTATGATCGGAGTAGCTGGGCTGTTACTGACTGCCGGACTTCTGTTGTTCGTGTTTTCTCCGGCGCGGGTGTTTGTGGGTGAAGAGAAGACACGAGTTTCCTACCTGCGTGAACGCAAAGACGCCGTCTACGAGAACCTGCGCGACCTGAATTTCGAGTACAAGGCAGGCAAGTTGTCGGACGCCGATTATGAAAGCCTCCGCAATTCGCTGGAGAGCGAAGCGGCTGCGATTCTTGCGGAAATCGAACAGTTGGAAGCGGTGGAGAGCCGATGATTCGACGTAGTGCAGTTTTGGTGTTGCTGGGATTGTTGGCGATCTCTGCCACGGCAGCGACGTTGACGGGCACGGTGACGAACGCGACGACGGGGAAGCCCTCGGCGGGAGATGATGTCGCTCTGCTCGGGATGTCGCAGGGCATGAACGTGTTGGCGCAGACGAAGTCGGATGCGAACGGAAAGTTCTCATTCAACATCGATGACCAGAGCACACCGCACCTGGTAAGAGTGACGCATGGTGGCGCGAGCTATTTTCCGCAGGGCGGGCCGGTGCGTCCGGGGGCGACCACGGTTGAGGTGAACGTCTACGATTCGGCAAAGAAATTGGACGGAGTTGCGACCAATGTGAACGTCATGCGCCTGCAGGCAGAGAAGGACACTTTGCAGGTGCTGGAGTTGATCGCGGTAAAGAACGACTCCAAGCCTCCGCGGACGCTGGCGGGAGAGAGGACGTTTGAGTTCTACCTGCCAGCAGGCGCACATGTGGACCAGGCAATCGTGCAAGGTCCCGGCGGGATGCCGGTGAATACGACGGCAACCCCGGATGGCAACTCGGGGAAACACTACTTTACGTATGCGCTGAAACCGGGCGAGACAAGGTTCGAGATTGCGTATCACCTGCCGTACGCGGGCGAGGCGACATTCGCGCCGAAGATTACGGACAACATCCAGCATTTTGTGGTGATGATGCCGAAGTCGATGAACTTCGAGGCGAAGAATGCGTCACGATTCTCCCCGATGAATGAGGACCCAAGTGCGACCGTGCAAGTGGCGACGGGAGTGACTCCAGGAACGGACTTGGCATTCCGGGTGTCCGGCACCGGTGTATTACAGGACGAACAGCGAGGCGGCGCCGAACAGGCGCAGGGCGGTGGAGCGATGGGTGGAGATTCGCGTCCGGGCGGAGGATTAGGACCGCCGACAGACGCTCCGGATCCGCTGCACAGTATCCGGTGGTACATCCTGGGCGGCCTGGCGATTGTGCTGGTGTCGGGCGGCGTTTTCGTAGTCAGCCGAGCCAATCAGCATGGCGGAGGGGCGCAATCGGCTCCGGTGCAGGCTGCTGCGGCACCGGCGGTTGTGCCAACTGCCACGCCCGCGGTGAAGGATCGGTCGACCTTGCTGCTGGAAGCACTGAAGGACGAGTTGTTCCAACTTGAAGTAGAGAGGCAACAAGGGAAGATTTCTCAGGAGGAGTACGAGAAATCGAGGGCTGCACTGGATCAGACGCTGAGCAGGGCACTGGCGAGGAAATCTGGATCTTAAGGAAGTAAGTTGTTGCGGGGCAGCGTGATGGCGCTGCCCTTTTCTTTTTGTCTAGGAATTGCCGCTGGATTTCGACCCAACTTGGGTGATGGCCATGGCATCTTCCACGAAGGAGGATTTTGTCGATATGCCCATCATGCAAAAGGGAGTGGCTGCGCTTTCGGATCGGATGCCAAAGGTGCTGTCGCCGAAACAGCACGCGATTGCGGACTACATCACATTGGGTGGACTGGTGCTGATGACGGCGATGTTCTGGCGGCGGAATAAACGGGCGGCGATTGCGTCTCTGGTATGTGCGGGAGTCGAGGCAACGAATACGATGCTGACCGATTTTCCGGGAGGAGTGACGGATTCGATCAGTTTTCGCACGCACGGAAAGATCGATATGGGCCTGGCGGCGACGTGCAGCGCGTTGCCGAATTTCATGGGGTTCAGTGACGAACCGGAGGCGAAATGGTTCCGGATGATGGGGCTGAATATCACCACGGTTGGTGCATTGACCGATTTTGATGCATCGCCGTACCGGCGCCGTTACCAGGGGCGAACGGAGATGCGCCGGACAGCGTGATTTTGACTTCAGAGACAAGGGGCAGCCATCGTACTCAAGCGCGATGGCTGCACTATTTTGGTGCAGTAGAAATGAGGCTTTGGGGAAGAGTTTTGCGCCAAATGTGAAAGTACTTTCCCTCGTTTGTGCATTACTTTGCGGTTACCTTTGAATCCCCACAAATAGTTACGTGTGTGCTATTTACAACCTCGCACATCCGCCATAAAATCCGGACGTTGTAAGGCAGTTCTGGGGGAGGGCTGCCGTAGCGTCCTGATGCTGAATAAGCTCAGGGCGCTTCTTCATTTGCGGGGAAGATCATCTACAGCCCTTTGCCATGAAAATCGGCGTGATTTCTGACACTCACGGATTGCTCCGCGATGAAGCGGTTGAGGCGCTCCGCGGAGCGGATGCGATCCTGCACGCTGGCGACGTGGGTTCGGTGGAAGTGCTGGATGCGCTGAAAAAAATTGCACCGGTGCATGCGATCCGCGGGAACGTGGATGTAAAGCCCTGGGCCAAGAAGCTGCCGTTGACCTTGACGGTCGAACTGGGCGGAGTGAAGTTCTTCCTGATTCATAATCGCGGCGAGTTGAAACGAGTTCCAGAGGGAGCGGGCGCGGTGATATTCGGACATTCGCACAAGCCGCTGATCGAGAGCACCGATGGTGTTATCTACTTCAATCCGGGAAGCGCAGGGCCCCGACGATTTCGGCTGCCGATCTGCGTTGGGCGGATGCGGATTGAGGAAGGTCGGCTCATGCCGGAGATCATCATTTTGGACGAAAAGTGAGTAAGGCCAGAGCTCCCATGCCATATGAGTGGAGAATGCCTTTGACGTGAGAGGGCTTATCACCGTATCCTGTGACTTCGATATGAACTCGCTGACCCATCGCCATCATCATCATCATCACGTGGCGAACGTGTCGGCGGGGCTCTGCGAATAAAGTAAGACCAGAGACCAAGGATTTCAGACCCGCTGACGCGACAGGCGTTAGCGGGTTTTGTGTTTTCAGGGGACAACGATGACGGAAATCGATTTCGAAAAGATGGATGGACTGACACCTGCGATTGTGCAGGACAAGGACACGGGCGAAGTGTTGATGCTCGGGTTCATGAACCGCGAATCGTTCGAGAAGACATTTGCGACCGGTTACGTGACTTTCTACAGCCGTACGCGACAGAAGCTATGGACCAAGGGAGAAACGAGCGGCAACCGCTTGAAGGTGGTGTCGGCGCAAACGGATTGCGACAACGACACATTGCTGTTCCAGGTGGAAGTGGAAGGCGATGGGCTGGTGTGCCACGAAGGAACGCGGTCCTGCTTTACGCGCATGGTGCCGATGGTGAGCGCGTCGGAGAAAGTGCAATGACGCCGACGAAACCTGTTTCCAACAAGATTCGGCTGGGAGTTCCGAAAGGAAGCCTGCAGGACGCAACGGTGGCGTTATTCAGTCAGGCGGGATGGAAGATATACGTTAGCGGGCGTTCGTATTTTCCGGCGATTGACGATCCGGAGATCGAGTGCATGCTGATCCGCGCACAGGAGATGGCGCGGTACGTGGAGCAGGGCGTGCTGGACGTCGGACTGACGGGAATCGATTGGGTCCGCGAGAATGGCCTGGAGGTGGAGGCCATCGCAGACCTGGTGTACGCGAAACAGAGTCGCGGCAAGGTGCGCTGGGTGCTGGCGGTGCCGGAGGATTCGAGGTTCCAAAAGGCGGAAGACCTGGAAGGTTGCGTGATCGCGACCGAGCTGGTGAACGTGACGAAGCAGTACTTCGCGAACAAGGGTGTGAATGTTCGTGTCGAGTTCTCGTGGGGTGCGACGGAGGTGAAGCCGCCGGTGCTGGCAGATGCGATCGTCGAGGTGACGGAGACCGGGTCGTCGCTGAGGGCGAACCGATTGCGAATCATCGATACGGTGATGGAGTCGTACACGCAGGTGATCGCAAACAAGGCGGCGATGCAAAACGAGTGGAAGAGAGAGAAGATCTCGAACCTGGCGTTGATGTTGACGGGGGCGATCGCGGCGCAGGGTCGCGTGGGATTGATGCTGAACGTCAAGAAAGAAGACCTGGAGCAGGTGCTGAAGGTGCTGCCGGCATTGAAGCGCCCGACCATCTCGGAACTGGCGGCGAACAACGGCGAGCTGTGGGTGGCCGTCAACACGATCATCGAGGAGACGACGGCGAGGGACATTATTCCGAAGTTGAAGGCAGCGAAGGCACAGGGCATTGTGGAGTATCCGCTGAACAAGATCGTGGTGTGAGATGGCGATGAAGATAGTTTCCGGGAAGAAGATCGCAGCAGAGCTGGAGAAGCAGGTGAACCGGCGCATCCTGTTTTCGGCAGAGACGGAGAGGCTGGTCTCGAAAATCGTGGCAGACGTTCGCAAGAACGGTGAACGGGCGCTGCGGAGATATGCGGAGAAGTTTGACGGCCTTGAGCGGAAGCAGGCGATTGCAGTGTCGCCGGAGGAGATGACGTCGGCTTTGGAGTCGGTGACGCCGGAGTTTCGGACTGCACTGGAGAAGGCGGCGAAGAACATCCGGCAGTTTGCGCAGTGGCAGAAGCCGGTGGAGTTCATGCGGGAAATGCAACCGGGAGTGATGGTGGGACAGGTGGTGCGTCCGCTGGAGTCGGTGGGGTGCTATGTGCCAGGCGGGAGATATCCGCTGCCATCAACGCTGCTGATGACGGTGCTTCCGGCGCAGGTGGCGGGGGTAAAGGACATAGCGGTGGCGTCGCCGCGTCCGGCAAAGGAGACGCTTGCGGCAGCGGCGCTGGTTGGAGTTGAGACGTTCTACCGAATTGGCGGCGCACAGGCGGTGGCAGCACTGGCATATGGGACGGAGTCGGTGAAGTCGGTGAACAAGATTGTTGGTCCGGGGAACAAGTTTGTGACGACGGCGAAGAAGTTGGTGGCATTCGATTGCGGGATCGATTTTCTGGCGGGGCCGACGGAGGCGCTGGTGGTGAGTGATGATGGCGATCCGAAGTTCATCGCGGCTGACTTGCTGGCGCAGGCGGAACATGATCCGGATGCGTCGGTTGTGCTGGTGACGACATCGCGAAAGCTGGCGGAGAGAGTAGGCGCAGAGTTGAAGGCGGGGGCGAAGGATAATCCGGTGGCCAAGGAGTCGCTGAAGAATGCGGTGATGTTTGTGACGGGGTCGCGGGAGCAGTCGGTGGAGGTAGCGAATGCGATCGCGTCGGAGCACATTACGATTCCGCGAGACTACCTGGGTGAGATTACGTCGGCGGGGTCGATCTTTGTCGGCGAGTATTCGGCGCAGTCGTTGGGGGACTATGTGTCGGGGCCCAATCACACGCTGCCGACAGGAGGAGTAGCGAGGTTCCGAGGCGGGCTGAGCGTGATGGATTTCCTGAAGGTGATTACGGTACAAGAAGTTTCGCGAGAAGGGTTGCGGAGTATCGGGCCAACTGTGGAGAACCTCGCCGAGGCGGAGGGATTGAAGGCGCACGCGGAGTCAGTGCGAGTGAGGTACGGCAATGCTTGAGGCACGCAAACCGGTGCAGACGATGAAGGCGTATAGGTCGCCTTCGGCGGGACTGACGGGCCTGAACATGAATATGAACGAAAACACAGCGGGGTGTTCGCCGCGAGTGTTTCGGAAGCTGTCGTCGATGACGGCGCTGGAGGTGTCGAGGTATCCGCATCGAGAGCACTGTGAGGCGATAACGGCGCGATTCCTGGGTGTGAGCGCGGATCAGGTGGTGCTCACGAATGGGGTAGATGAAGGAATCCATCTGATTTGCGAGGCATACCTGCGCGAAGAGGATGAAGCCATCCTGGTGGTGCCGACGTTCGGCATGTACGCGATCTACATCCAGGCGACGGGAGCGAAGATCGTTACCGTGACGATGCGAGAGAACTTCGAGTTTCCGATCGAGGAGATCATTGCGGCCGTGACGCCGAAGACGCGGATGATCGCGCTGGCGAATCCGAACAATCCAAGTGGGACGGCGGCAGAGCCGAACGAATTGTTGCGGATTGTGGAGAGTGCGCCAAACGCAGCGGTGCTGATCGACGAGGCATATTTCGAGTTCTACGGACAGAGTGTGCTGGGCGCACTTCCGAAGTACGACAACCTGTTTGTGGCGCGAACGTTTTCAAAGGCATACGGATTGGCCGGACTACGACTGGGAGTGCTGGTCGGAAGCAGTAACCAGATGGAGATGGTGCGGAGGGTGAGTTCACCGTACAACGTGAATGCGTCGGCACTGGCTTGCCTACCTGTCGCGCTCTCAGATCAACAGTATGTGGCGGATTATCTGCGGCAAGTGTTCGATGGACGGCTGAAGTTGCAGGCGTTGTTTGGAGAAATGGGCTTCCAGTATTGGCCGAGTCACGCAAATTTTGTGCTGGCAAGGATTGGGCCGGAGTACCGGAAGTTCATCGAAGCCATGCAGCATAGAGGAATCCTGGTGAGGGACCGGAATTCCGATCCGGGATGTGAGGGGTGCGTGCGCATTACGCTGGGGAACTCGGAGCAGAACGAGATGATGTTCAAGGCGGTGAGGGAGTCGGTCGCGGAGATCGGAGCCGGAAGGCAGGTGGCACGATGAGGAAAGCGAAGATCAAGCGGCATACGAACGAAACGCAGATTGAATTGGCGCTGACTCTGGATGGACGCGGGACGTACAAGGTCTCTACTGGGATTCGGTTCCTGGATCATATGCTGGAGCTGTTTGCCCGGCACGGTGGATTCGATCTGCAACTGGCTTGTAAGGGCGACCTGGATGTGGATCAGCATCACACGGTTGAGGACGTGGGGATCGCATTGGGTGAGGCATTCGAGAAAGCACTTGGAGATAAGAAGGGAATCAACCGCGCCGGATATTTCCTGATGCCGATGGATGAAACGCTGGGGATTGCGGCAGTAGATTTCGGCGGCAGGACTTCGGCGGTGATCGAAACAAAAGTGAAGACCAGGCTCGTCGGGGATCTTCAGTCAGAGTTGGTGTTCGATTTCTTCGAAGGATTTGCGAGGGGGGCGCGGGCGAATGTGCATTTGAAGACGATGTATGGGCGTTCTAACCATCACAAGATCGAGTCGTTGTTCAAAGCGTTCGCGCGGGCTTTACGAGTGGCGTGCGCGAAAGACAAGCGGTTGGCGGAAATGCTGCCGAGTACGAAGGGGTTGTTGTGATCACGCTGGTGGATTATCGAGCGGGGAACCTGGCATCGGTGCGGAAAGCGTTTGAGCATCTTGGATGCGAGGTGCAGATCACGGAAGATCCGGAGGCAGTGCGCCGGGCGAAACATCTGGTGGTCCCGGGAGTGGGGCACTTTGCAGCAACGGAGCAGTTGACGCATGCAGGGTTGAGGGATGCGATTAAGGAAGCCATCGGGCAGGGTGCAAATTTCCTGGGAATCTGCGTGGGCATGCAGTGGATGTTCGAGGGGAGCGCGGAGTCGCCGGAGGTCCGAGGCTTGGGTGTTCTGCGGGGGATGATCGAAAAGTTTCCGGCGGGAGCGAAGGTTCCACACGTGGGGTGGAACCAGGTGGAGTGTCGGGGTGAGTCGAGGATTCTGAACGGAGTGGAGTCGCCATCGTTTGTGTACTACACGCATTCCTACCGTGCGCCGCTGGTGCCGGAAACGGTGGGGGTAAGCGAGTACGGCACGGAGTTCAGCGGAGTAGTTGAGAAGGGAAATCTGTTTGGAATCCAATTTCATCCGGAGAAGTCGGGCGCGGCGGGATTGAAGATGCTGGAAAACTTCGCGAGGCTGGCGTGCTGACGAAGCGGATCATCGCATGTCTCGATTGCCATGCCGGACGCGTGGTGAAGGGTGTGAACTTCGTGAACATCAGGGATGCTGGGGATCCCGCGGAACTGGCGTGCTTGCATTCGGCGAATGGCGCGGATGAGATCGTGCTGCTCGATATCACCGCTACACACGAAGAGCGCAAGACGCTGGTGGAGACGGTGCGTCGAACGGCACGAGAGTTATTTGTGCCATTCACGGTGGGAGGCGGAATCAAGTCGCTAGAGGACGCAGGCGAAATCTTTGATGCAGGAGCGGACAAGATCACGATTAATTCGGCGGCGGTGGCACGTCCGGAGGTAATCACGGACATCGCGAATCGCTTTGGGTCGCAGGCCGTGGTGCTGGCGATCGATGCAAAGAGACTGCCGAGATCATGCGGCAAGCTAGCGGCGGAGGTTTATGTCTCGGGTGGACGAAAGCAGACTGGTCGCGACGCGATGGCGTGGGCAAAGGAAGCGGAACGGCGCGGAGCGGGCGAGATCATGCTGACGTCAATGGATCGTGATGGCACGCGATCAGGTTTCGACCTTGGATTGACCGCAACAATTGCCGGTGCGGTTTCGATTCCGGTGATTGCGTCGGGCGGTGCAGGGTCAGTGGAGCACTTCGCCGAAGTATTCACGGAAGGAAAGGCAGACGCAGCGCTGGCGGCGTCGATCTTCCATTTCGGAATCGAGTCGATCGGCGACCTCAAACAAAGATTACAGGCGGCAGGAATTCCGATGCGGTGGCCTATTTAAATGCTGATTCCTTCGATTGACCTTATGGGCGGCGAGATTGTCCAACTGGTGCAGGGCGAGAAGAAGGCCCTGGACTTCGATGATTTCGAGTACTGGATCAAACGGTTTTCGAAATACCCGCTGGTGCAGTTGATCGACTTGGACGCGGCTATCGGTACGGGAGACAACCGGCACATGCTGGCACAGTTCATTGAGAGACTACCTTGCCAGGTAGGTGGTGGAATTCGTGACATCGAGAGGGCGCGCGAGATGGTGGAAATGGGCGCTCGGCGGGTGATTATTGGGTCGGCATTGTTTAGAGATGGTGTAATCCAGAAGGAATTGGCGAGAAGGTTGGCGGATCAGATTGCCGCGGAGAAGTTGACGTTTGCGGTGGATGCGAAACAGGGGCGAGTGGCCATTCACGGCTGGCGCACACTCACGGAATTCACGGCGGCACAGGCCATGCGTGAGCTCAGTGAGTGGTGCGGGGCTTTTCTCTATACACACATCGATACGGAAGGCATGTTGAAGGGATTCCCGACAGAGATAGTTCCTGAGCTGCAAAAGGCGACCAATCGAAAGCTGATCGTTGCGGGAGGAGTCAGCAGCATGGATGAAGTTGAGCGGTTGGAAGCGATGGATGTGGACGCGATTGTAGGGATGGCAATCTATACGGGAAAGATCGAAGCATAAGAAGTGCGAGCATAAGAAAAGGCGGGCCGAAGCCCGCCTTATTGTTCAGGGTTCGTTTACTTGTTCTGGCCCTTACCGGTGACGGTGAGGTTGTCGTTCACCTTACGGCCATTCGCGTAGGATTTCGCCGTACGCTTTGCGGTCTGCTTTTCCTTGCCCGTCTCAACCGTTCCAGACAGATTGATTTCGGTGTCCGTGACGTTCACGTTCACGCCAGTAAGACCTTCCTGCTGAAGGGCGGACTGAATCTGCGTCTGCATGTCGCTGCTGCTGCCGCTGGCGGTCCCCGTCATGGAACCGGAGGTGCCGCTGGTGGAGCCGGACATGTCGGAGGAAGAACCGCTCGTGCTGCCCTGTGCTCCGGTCTGGCCGCTCGTGCTGCCCGACGTGCTGGGGTACTGCGATCCGCTAGAGGATCCGGTCTGATCGGACGTGCTGCTGGTCCCCGTGGTGCTCTGCGATCCGCTGCCGCTACCGACGGAGTTGGAGGAGCCAGTCTGATCAGGAGTGCTGGCCGAGGAACTGCTGGTGCTCTGGGACTCGGTGCTGCTGGTTTGCGAGCTGGTGCTGCCGCTCATCGAGCCAGAGGTTGCGCCGGTGGTGGACTGGTCGGAAGGTGTTGAGCTACCGATCGCGCCCGAGGTTCCGGACTGATCCGGCGTGGCGGTGGAACTGGACGAACTCGCCGAGGAATTCAGGGTGTTGATCTGGTTGATGATGGTCACATTGCCCGCCGTCTGACGTGCGAGCTGTTCTGCGTGGTTCTTCTCGGTTTCGCTCTGAACCGACCCGGACAGAACTACTTCGTTATTGCTGTTGACCTGGACACTGACGTTGCTGCCGGAAAGCTGAGCGTCATCCCGGAGAGCCTTCTCGATATCGGCTTGAGCCTTGGAAGCGGACTGGCTCTGGTCGGAGCTAGTCGATGATGCCTGGCTCTGCTGGTCATGCGAGCTGCCCGACATACGGTGATCGGAATCTACGTCGCCGCGATTGGTGCCACGATCAATGTCGGGGCTCTGCTGCTGGTCGCTAGGGAACGTAGGAGGAGTTGCCGGGGCACTGGTTTGTGGCGTGGATCCGGACTGGTTTGGATCTGTACTGGTGGTCTGGGCACTGGCGCTCATGCCAGTCATGGCAAGCAACAAGCCTGCGGTAACTAAGTAACGGTTCATAGTCGTGATCTCCTGATTGAAAATCGGTGTGACAGACGAGTGGCGAGGACAAAGAGTTATGGCGTTTCCCGGGTTGGATGCGGCTGGGAGGCTGGGGTTGACCGAGGAGAGCTCGAATGCAGAGTTCCGGCGTGCAGTGGAAGGTGCTAAGGCGTAAGATGTGCCGAAAAGGAGTACTTTATGCACTCGCACACCGTTCGGCGGTTGTTGGCGTTAGTGCGTACGACGATTTTCGCCATCGTCGTGATGGGTACTGTGGGGATCTACCTGCCTTATTTTTTAGGCTTCCTCGGCGATGACATGCATATCGCCGATGCTCGTGGAATCGGCATACTACCGCTGCTGTTGGGCGGCTATATTGCATTGCGGTGCGCGTTCTCATTTGCGTGGAGTGGGTTGGGGACGCCGCTGCCGCTTGATCCTCCGCGTCACCTGGTGGTGGCCGGGCTATACCGGCACGCACGAAACCCGATGTACACGGGAGTGGTGCTCTTCCTGTTTGGCGAATGGCTCCTCTGGGGAACGAACCTGCGCGGCTTTGCGATCTACTTAGCAGCCGTGATCATCGCCGTCAGTGGGTTTGTGGTGCTCTACGAAGAACCTACGCTGACCCGAAAGTTCGGAGCAGAGTACGACGAGTACCGAAAGAACGTACCGCGGTTTGTTCCAAGACTTGAGCCGTGGGCTCCCAAAAGCAAAAGCGCGGCGTCCAGCCAGGGCTGAACACCGCGCTTGGTCGATTGCGTGTCGGCTTCTTATTTGCCTTCGGCCGCTACGGGAACCGCTTCCGGCTCAGGAGCGAGCGGATACTTGGCGGTGTTCCTCAACATGTATGCGTTGGAGACATATTGCAGCACCATGCGCTGAGTGTTGAAGAAGGAACCGTTAAGGGCGATAGCGGAGCGCATGATCTCGACATAGCGCTGACGGCGCCCATAATAAAGAGGGACGATCTCGTGCTCGAGCTTGTCGTATAGCTCGCGCACTTCCACCGCAGCATCGCCGGTAGATTCATTGTCGCCGATCGACCATCCGGTGATGCCTTCAATGTGGCCTTCCACCCACCATCCGTCGAGAACGCTGAAGCTGGGAACGCCATTCATGGCAGCCTTCATGCCGCTGGTGCCGGAGGCTTCCTGCGGACGCATCGGGGTGTTCAACCATACGTCGACGCCGCTGCTGATGAGCCCACCCCACTGCAGGTCGTAGTTCTCGACATAAACGGTTCGGATGGAGTCGCTGACGGAGGAAGCTCCGCCGAACACGCTGCGGATGAGGTTCTTTCCCCCATCGTCGCGCGGGTGAGCTTTTCCTCCGTAAACCAACTGGATAGGTCCGACGTTGCGAGCGATTGAACGTAAACGTTCCGGGTTCGAGAAGAGGAGGTTGGCGCGCTTGTAAGTGGAGGCACGGCGAGCGAAGCCGATGGTGAAGACGTCGGGATCGAGTTGTTGTCCGGTGCGGCGAAGGATTTCGTCGAAGAGGTTCTTCTTCGCCTGCTGGTGAGTTTGCTTAACTTCTTCGAGCGGGATGCTGATGGCGTAACGGAGATAGTTGTTGTCGGTACGCCATCCGAAAAGATGACGATCGAACAGTTTGCGGAAGGGCTCCGAGGTCCAGGTGACGGCATGCACGCCGTTGGTAATGGCGCTGATGGCGTAGCTGGGGAACATACCGCGCGAAACCTCGCCGTGGCGCATGGCCACTCCGTTGACGTATCCGGAGAACCGAAGGGCGAGGTACGTCATGTTGAGCTCTTCGCCGTGCCATGCTTCGGTTTCGGTGAGTAACTGGCTGCGTTCCTGACCGAGAATCTGTTCCGCCATGGCGCGTGGGAAATGATCGTGTCCGGCAGGAACAGGGGTGTGGGTGGTGAAGATGCACATGCGACGAACGCCGTCGACGTCGATCTTCTTGACGCGTCCGGCGAAGCTCTGGTCGAGGCGCCGTTCCAGGAGTCCAAGGGCCAAGAGGGCAGAGTGACCTTCATTCATGTGATAGCCCTGGATGTCAGAGTGGCCGATCTTGAAGAGGAGCTTCATGCCGCCATAGCCGAGGATGACCTCCTGGCAAAGACGGTAGAACTCGTCGCCGCCATAAAGGTGGTCGGTGAGGCGGCGATCCCAGGCGGAGTTCTCGGGCAGGTCGGTGTCCAGGAGGTAAACGGGAACCTTCTCCCCGGTGACGCCCTTTACAACGTACTTCCAGGCACGAATGGTGACCTGACGGTTTTCAATCTGGACGGACACACGGCCGGGCATTTCTTCCAGTGAATGCTCGGGATTCCAAAACTGGGGTTCCTCGGTCTGGTTGCCGTGAATGTCCAGATGCTGGCGGAAGTATCCCTTGCGGTGCGCGAGGGTGACGGCAACGACGGGAATACCAAGGTCGGCCATGGAACGAAGGGTGTCACCGGCGAGCACGCCGAGGCCGCCGCTATAGGTCGGGATTGCAGGATCGAGCGCGATTTCCATCGAGAAATAGGCGATGGAAGGAAGGTTCGGACGACTTTTCATCAATACTCCAGAAAATAAGCGGACTGGCAGGAAGGATAATGTCGAGGTTTGCAGCGAGGTCCCACGAGAGCCGCTTCTGCAGTGATTTTACTATGTCCAGAGCTGTCGTTTGTGGATGGCGCGATCTTGCTGAAAACGGCGGGTTTATGCCAAAAGCGGATGCACGCGGCTGTTCCATGACCTACGTAACTTTCCGTTCCTATCGCGGAAAACGACAATACAAAGGCTATGCAACTTCGCTGTTTGCTTGTCGGGCTTGAGCAGTTCAATGATCGTCCTTTGCGCAACGCATTGGGATCGATGGGAATGCAAATCGAGGCGGCTCCCTATTCATCGGCGGGAGACCGGATTCTGAGGGGCAGGTACGAAGCTGTCGTGCTGTTCTATGACGGAACGGATGCCGCGGCGGGCGTTGTGCAGCGCTTGCGGAGCGGAGTGTGTAATCGCGACTCGGTTGTGTTCCTGCTCAGTTCTCCGGAGGCACAGCACACGGCGTTTCGGGTACGTGCGAATTTCTTTATCAGCCCGCCAATTACGCAGGAGAGTGTGATTACTACGTTCAAGGCGGCGTACGGACTACTGGTCAGGTCGCGATCACGGTGGCATCGCGAAACCGTGAACGGTACCGCCTACCTTAACCTGGGCCTCGTCAAGAATGTGCAATCGGGAATCCTGAATCTGAGCCAAGGGGGGATGAGCATTCGGTGCCCGCAGCCTCTGCGGGTTCAGCAGTTGGTGCTGGCACGTTTCGGGCTACCCGGAACGGATGAGTTACTGTGCGTCTCGGCGCAGGTAGTCTGGATCCGGCCGGACGGAACCGCAGGACTCCGTTTCGCGGACATTACGGAGCCAACGGCAAAAGTGCTGCGCCAATGGATCGAGGAGAAACTACAACTCGCTCGGGTGTACGCGGACTTTCGGGAGCGTACCGGAACCATGGCGGGATTGGGACGCTGACGTAGACGGTACCTTGGTCGTTAGGGCGAAACGATTCAGGTACTAAGTAATCAATCTTAATCCTCTTAGAAACTCAGCGGCCTACACTTCGGCAGCAATCCAGAGATCACCATCATCTTGGGGGACCGATGCTGAAGTCGGCGCCGCATAGGCTCGTCTTTCTGCTTGTTTTCATTGTTTCTGCTCTTATATCGACAGCATCTGCAGGAACTTCCATTACACCGTCCACAACCCTCACGGCTGAAACCGCCAACAACACGAGTGCTGCGGCTACGTTCCAGACAAGCACAAACGGCAATGCTGGAGCGGGCAACGTCAGTAAAGAGAGCCTGAGGAAACTTCTTTATCCAGGTTCGACGACAAAGATATACGCGCACTTCATGGGATGGTTTGGGGGATCGAATCACCTGAACGTGGGTTATGAGTCGGCAAGCACGACGCAGGTACGCAAGCAGGTCGACGACATGATGAGCCGCGGCATCGACGGCATGATCATTGACTGGTATGGGCCTTCGAATACGCGAATCAACCAGACATCGGTGTACGTGAAGAACGAAGCCGAGGCACGCGGCGGGAAGTTTGTGTTCGCGATCATGGAAGACCAAGGGGCAATTCGAACCTGCGCGTACACCTCTGGTTGCGACGTCACACAGAAGTTGATCGATGACTTCAATTACATCAATAGCACGTTTGCGTCATCGCCGGCGTACATGAAGGTTGACGGGCGTCCGGTGATCTTTACGTTTGACGTGGAGAGCTTGCCGAACATCGACTGGAACCGGGTGTTGGCGAACGTGCAGGGCAATCCGAAGATCATTCTGCACAACAATCAGGGATTCTCGAAATTCTATTCGTCAGGCAGTTACGCATGGGAGCCGATTAACAAGTCGGATCCCAATGACTGGGGACAGTGGTATCTGAGCAACTTCTACCAAACGAGCCGAAGCTATCCCTACAAGATGGTGCTGGCGGGGACGTGGAAAGGCTTCAACGATACGGCGGCAGCGTGGGGGCAGAACCGAGTCGTGAATCAGAACTGCGGTCAGGTTTGGCTGGCCACGTTCAATGAAATGAACGCGAACTTCTCAACTTCGCTTCAGGCCCCGGGCGTGCAGGTCGTGACGTGGAACGATTACGAAGAGGGAACGGAGATCGAGACGGGAATCGATAATTGCGTGGCAGTTTCGGGCGCAGTGAGTGGAACGGATTTGTCCTGGAACATCGTTGGGCAAGAGAACACGATTGACCACTACACGGTCTTCATCTCGCAAGATGGGCAGAACCTGATGCCGTTACGCGATCTGCCGGCAGGAGCAAGACTATTGGGGCTGGCGGATTTCGGATTTGCACCCGGCAACTACAGCCTGTATGTGAAGGCCGTAGGGAGGGCCTCGATGGTGAACAAGATGTCGGCGGCGATTCCGATGACCATCGACGACCTGCCGCCGCTTGCGGTGCTTAATGTGACCCCGACTTCGGGTACTGCGCCGGTAGCAGTGACGGCCACGACGGCGGGCTCTTCGGATGCCGACGGGGTCATCACGTCATCGAGGATCGACTTCGGCGACGGCTATTCAGTGGTTTCTTCTGACGCAAGCACAACTTTTTCGGAGCCGGGAGTGTATACCGTTACGGCTACCGTGACGGACAACAACGGGAAGACCTCGACCGCGACGGCGACGGTCACGGTGAAAGCCAACCAGGCGCCGCAGGCGGCTGTTTCGGTTACTCCGGCAAGCGGTACGGCACCGATGACGGTGACGGCCTCGACTGCGAACTCAAGTGATCCCGATGGAACGATTGTGACTTCGACGATTGACTTCGGGGATGGTTATGTTGCGAGCGGCCCGACGGCCTCGCACGTCTACAACACGGCCGGCACCTACACGGTGAAAGCTACGGTCAAGGATAACGGCGGACTGACGGCGGGCGCGACGACATCGGTGAGCGTGACGGCCCCTGTGCCATTCACGGTGAACGCATTGTCTCCGACGAATAATTCGACAGTCACCGGAGCGGTAAGGTTTACGGCTACGACGACGTCCAGCAGTGAAGTCACGGCGATCCGCGTGTACGTGGATAGCGTCAGCGTGTATGTCGTATACGGCTCGTCGCTCGATACGACTCTGACGCTGGCACAGGGCTCACATTATGTTGTGCTGCAGGCCTGGAATGCGGGAGGTGAAATCGCGAAGGCTCCGTTAAACGTTACGGTGACGAACTTGCCGCCAGTAGCGAAACTGACGGCGTCCCCGAGTTCAGGGATTGCGCCACTGACGGTGTCGGCGAGTACGAACGGTTCGTACGACCCGGATGGCACAATTACATCGACCTCGATCAACTTCGGTGATGGCAGTTCGGTGTCTTTAGGCTCGGGTCTGAAGGTCTTCTCGGTGCCAGGCACGTACACGATAACCGCAAAGGTGACGGATAATAGCGGAGTGTCCGCGACGGCAGAAGCTACGGTTACGGTGAGCCCCGGAGTGACGATTTCACAGCCAACGGCGGGCGCGACCAGCGGGTCTCCAGCGCGGATCACTGCGAGAGCGGTGGGATGGAGTCCGATCACGGCGATGCAAATCTACGTCGACAATTCGTTGAAGTATTCGGCGAATGCAGCATCCGTGGATGTTTGGGTTCCAATGGCATCGGGCACTCGCTATGTGGTGGTGCAGGCCTGGGATTCGAGCGGAAAGGTATACAAGTCCTCGGTTACGATCACGGTGAAGTAAAAGCAAGCTGCGTCGGATGTCATCTGCGCGATTTGGCCAAAACTTCACCGTACTACAGTCGTGCTAAAGCAAATCGCCTTTGGAAGTTATTGCTTCCAAAGGCGATAAATTTTGGCGCCGAAGAAGGAACTCGCCTGACGCTTTCAGTAGTCCGCAGGAACCGAGACTTCCCGGTGCAAGAAACGATGAGCCATTCGATACGCAACCCGTCCACCCCGGTCATGGCCAACGACGGCGAACCTATCGTGGCCAAGTCGGCGCATTGCATCAACCAGTGTTGCCGCCATGGCTCGTTTTGACATATTGGAGTGGTCGCCAGTATCGCGCGGGCAGGCACTCTGTCCATAGCCGGGCAGATCCGCTACGACGACAGTGAAATTGCGCATGAGCAGCGGCGCCACATCGCGCCACATCAGGTGTGTTTCTGGAAAACCGTGTAGCAGCAACGCGGCAGATCCCATTCCGCCGTGGCGCAGAAAGACGAAGTCACTGCCAAGACGGACTATTCGGCTCTCCATGCACTCCAAATTGTTGTTCACCGCACACCTTGAAGCACCATCGAATTCAGTTTAGTTAGAAGGCAAGTACGAGATATACAGAACCACTACGTTTCGACGGCATGCAGCGGAACCCGGTTGGATATACTGACCGGACCAAGTGACAAGGGACAGAGCGGGAGCAGGACCCGATAGCGTGGAAAGTACTCACCGTGGCAATGCCGAATCGGAATCAGCTTTCTTTCATGGGTTTTCTCCGTTTCCAGCTTGCCGTTTGCGCAGTCGAGTCGGCATACTCTCGTATGCCCCGGACCACAAATTCCGGAACTTACGCGTTACGTGAAGCACTAACCACGATGCCAACTCCTCTTCGGGGCATCGGGCTGCATGACGATTGCGTCATCGATACTGGTTCGGCAAAAGTCATGACCTCCTCAGGGAATGGTGGAACGACAATAGACCCGGCAACGCCTGAGTACGCTCTCATTTTGCTTCTCCGAACTGCCCCTCTGTTTCGTCTTGGATTCAATCGTCGGCCTCGTTGGCTTGCTGTCTCGCCAGGGTCGCTAATGTTTACCCCGCCCGATACTGATTGCGAGTTCATCGGCGAGGCTCCCGGGAAGTGCCTCTGCGTTGTGATCCCGAAGGAAGATGTAGCGGAGTTTGCACAAGAGACGGATTTGCGAATCGATCTTTGCAGAGAAGAGGTTTTTCGAGATCCGGCGCTGACGTTACAGCTCGCAAAGCTTTGGCATGCCCTTAAGGAACATCAGCCGGGCACCCGGTTGCATTCGGATGAGGTGGTGCTCTCTGTAATAGAAACGCTCGCACGACGTACGAATTCTTTTCCAAGGCGCTCTCCACGTCGGAGCCGAGAACAATTAGCGCCCCACACACTTCGTCGGGTTTGCGAATTCATTGAACAGAGCCTGGCGATCGATCTCGACGTTAGATCTCTGGCCGAAGTCGCCAACTTGAGCCCTGCTCATTTTGCACGGGCATTCGCAGCGACAATCGGCATGACTCCATTCCGCTTCGTCATGACTCGTCGACTGGCGCGTGCATGGGAGCTCTTGGAAGGCACGTCTCTACCAACGGTGGATGTAGCGCTTGAAGTCGGATTCAGCTCGCCCAGCCACTTCACCGCACGTTTCCGCCGTGAATTTGGCGTCGTTCCGCAGATGATCCGTCGCAGCAATAGATCTTTCATCGTCATGTGAGCGTAGCCCGCCGCCAATTTACAAAATCGCAGTTTTGGAACAGCGCTTGGGTTAACAATCCGGTACGCTCGTGCTGTGGGTAGAGCGAAGCCCGTGAAGGGTCGCTCGAATTGCGGCGCAAGAAAATTGGCGCGCTCGCAGGAGGAGAGAGGGTGGCAATCGACCGGAGACGTTTTCTCCAGCTTGGAGCGGGCTCACTCGGGGTGGGCATGCTTGGCAGCTTTGCCGTTTGGCAAAGTGATCGGCTTCACAAGCGATGACAACTTACCTGACAAATTTCCGAAAATTGACGTCCACATGCACGCCTACCCGGCGGACACGACAATCGATAAATCTCTCCTGAACCCCATCACTGGCAAGCCGCCGCAGATTAAGAACGGGGAGGAACATCTCCGTGCTTGCCTGGCGGAAATGAAACGGCTGAACATCGTGAGAGGAATCGTGAGCGGGGGAACCGGCGATCGACTCGCGGCTGCAACACATTGGCGTGAAGCAGATCCGGAACGCATTATTGGAGGAGCCGGAGTTCGCGGCTCCGAAGATGCGCCACTGCCTTCATTAAATGTACTCCGAGAAGCCTTTCAAAGCGGCCGGTTGCGAGTGCTTGGCGAGGTAACCGCCGAGTACGCTGGCCTCACACTCAGTGATACAAAGTACGCCCCCTACCTCTCGCTGGCTGAGGAATTAGACATACCGGTCAGCTTGCATACCGGAACAGGCCCGCCAGGAATTTCGTTTGATCCGTGCTGCAGGGCATTTCGCGTGAGCCTCGGAAACCCGGCGCTGATTGAGGACGCACTCAATCGTCATCCGAAGCTCCGCGTCAATCTTATGCACGCTGGATGGCCGTATCTTCAGGAGACGATTGCTCTACTACTGGTTTATCCGCAGGTCTATGTGGATGTTGGGGCAATCTCCTGGTTGCCGCCTCGTGCTGAGTTCCATGCGTACCTTAGCTCGATTGTCAGGGCTGGGTTTGGGGACCGCGTGATGTTTGGCTCGGACCAAATGTTCTGGCCCGAAGCCATAGGGATGGCGGTGGAAGCTGTTGAAGCGGCGTCATTTTTGAGTGAGACCGAAAAGAAGAACATCTTCTTTGGAAATGCAGTCCGGTTCTTCAAACTGAAGGAATTGAGCAAGCCTGAAGCACACTGACTTTGCAGGACTTGCTCAGAACTTCTTAGCATACCGTGGCTGAGGCGCTACGAGGCGCGCGCCGAGCGACGTAGCGCCTGAGGCGGGAGGCGAAAGGTGCGCAGGAAGGCGCGGCGCATTCGCCC
Source organism: Terriglobales bacterium (assembly GCA_035561515.1). Classification (NCBI taxonomy): domain Bacteria; kingdom Pseudomonadati; phylum Acidobacteriota; class Terriglobia; order Terriglobales; species Terriglobales bacterium. The sequence goes on from DATMXP010000013.1 coordinate 56,309, forward strand.
CGTATCGCCAAAACCTGCGGACTCGGCAATCTGTTCGAACGAGGCGTCGCTGTTTTCGACTGCGATCCTCGCGGTTTCCAGCCTGAAGCGCTCCACAGCTTTTGCCGGGGTCGTCCCCGTTTCCGCAGTGAACGCGCGTGCAAAATGCCGCGGGCTCATGGCGACACGTTCAGCGAGGCGCTCGACGGTCAGTGATTCAGACACGTGATCGCGCACCCATTCGATCAGCTTCGAGAACCTGCCCGTCCGGCCGCCCAAGTCTACAAGGCCGGAGAACTGCGACTGGCCGCCCGGGCGACGCTGGTGAACGACGAGTTGCTGCGCAGTCTGGTGTGCTACTTCATTGCCAAGGTCATCTTCGATCAGTGCGAGTGCGAGATCGATACCAGCTGTGATCCCGGCTGACGTCCACACGTCGCCGTCGTGAATAAAGATACGATCCGAATCGAGCGTCACTTTTGGATACCTTCGCCGGAAATGGTCCGTACTGTCCCAATGCGTGGTAGCACGACGACCATCGAGGCGCCCGGCTTCCGCTAGAAGGAAAGCGCCGGAGCAGACGCTGGTGAGACGGCGCGCCTTAGCTCGCTTGAGCCACGCAATGATCTTTTCAGCTGCGACGGGCGAACGAACGATTTCCCCGCCGGAGATAACAATCGTGTCAAAGGAACCATGCCGGAGAGGGCGAGTCGCGAGAGCGATTCCTGAAGAGCTCTCCACCTGCCCACCACCGGGCGCTAGCAGCCTGAGATCGTAGCTGCCCGGCCGAAGGCGCTCAGCAATCTCGAAGGCAGTAGTCGGCCCTGCGACATCCAACAACTGAAACCCTGGGTGAAGGACGACGGCAATACGCTTCATGGCAGTTTTTGCCTGAATTTTGTCATTTCAGACAGCATGACTCCGCCGTAGGATGGCCGTCAAGGAGCCAGACGAGGATGGTCATAAATTTGGTCGCAGTGTTTGCAGTGGTTGTCGCTACCTTGGTGACTCCAAGAATGGTTCAAGGAGCGGAGGATAAGTCGACCATGCAAGAACGTATTCCCGAACCCGACAAGAGCGGCCATGTCACCGTCAATGGACTGAATTATTACTATGCGATATACGGCAAGGGTGAGCCCTTGTTGCTGCTTCACGGTGGTATGGGGCAGATCGAAATGTTCGGTACTAATCTGGTCAAACTGGCGGAGGGCCGGCAGGTGATCGGCGTGGATCTGCAAGGCCACGGCCGTACTGAGTTGGGTGATCGTGCAATCAGTCTTGTCGACATGGGCAACGACATGGCTGGTGTGCTGCAGAAGCTCGGCTATAGCAAGGTCGATGTGCTCGGATACTCTCTGGGCGGTGGAGTCGCGTTTCAATTCGCAGTCCAGCATCCAGGAATGATTCGCCGCCTAGTGATGGTTTCCACGCCGTTTTCGCAGGACGGCTTCTACCCTGAGATGCTGCCGATGCAAGCGGCATTGGGCGCGTCGATGGCGGAGCAGTTGAAGGAGACGCCGATGTACAAATCGTACCTGGCAGTGGCTCCGCACCCGGAGGACTTTCCGAAGCTGCTCGACAAAATGGGAGCGTACATGCGCAAGTCATACGACTGGTCTGCGGATGTTAAGAAGCTGACTATGCCTGTGATGCTCATTTATGGAGACAGTGATATGTTTCGGCCCGAACACGAAGTGAAGTTTTATCAGCTACTCGGTGGCGGATTGAAGGATGCGGGCTGGCAGCGCGAGCACATGTCGCGGAACCGGCTTGCGATACTACCCGAAGTCACCCACTACGAAATCGGCGCGGCGCCAAAACTTGCGGAAACCGTTCTGCCCTTCCTAAACGGCACTGCTCACGAAGCCGGGAGCACTTACTAAAAACGCGCGGGGCTGACGCGCACCTCTGGACTAGTATGTCGGCAAAGGGTCAGGAAAAAACTCGAGTGTTCCCGCGCGGTGTGAGGCAGACGATACTGACTATTCATATTGTTGTTTCCGTCGGCTTGTTAGGTGATACGGCGGGGTTTCTAGCGGTGGCTTTTCGTTTATCGCGCACGACGGAGCCTCGCGCCATTAACGAGTTGGTTCAGGTGTTGAACACGTTTGCAATGGTCTTCGGTATCCCGCTCAGTTTCGCTGCGATCGTGACCGGCCTGATTCTTGGCGTGATGTCGAAATGGGGTGTGTTTCGCTATCCGTGGGTCGTTGCGAAACAGTTGCTGATCATTTCGGTCATGGTAGCGGGCGGTTTCGTGATCGGACCTGCTCTCGACACGATGCGCCACGGAGGCCAAGGTGCAACGCACCTGATGGCAGCTGCAGCCTATGACCTGGCCGCTCTCACGACTGCGACAGCGTTGTCTGTCTTCAAGCCCGGACGCAGGTTCCGGTCCGATAAGGAGCATGTCTAAGGTGCTTGGTTTCAGCAATCGAACTGTCGCGCGCCTTTGGTTGGGCGCTTCGGCCTTCGTCCTTGTTGCAGCTGGGAGTTTCGCAATGTGGATCCTTTCACTTCCGTCATCGACCTCGCCAATTGCTCCCGAGCCTGTGCCCGAGAGCGAAACCCGTGAGTCGTTATCGGCGCTCCGACCGAGAAAACGCGAGCGACCTTTGATTGCGGTTATCGGAATCAATGACGCTACTGAGACTACCGACTTTCTCATGCCCGCTGGCATCCTGCGGCGCGCCGATGTCGCGGAGGTGATTACCGTAGCCACGAATCCTGGTGCGGTAAACCTCTACCCGGCGCTCAAAGTCCAACCGGATGCAACGGTTGCTGAGTTCGACGAGAAATATGGGGACGGCGCAGATTACGTTATCGTGCCAGCAATGAGCCGTGACGACGATCCAACGGCACTAAGTTGGATAAAGAGCCAAGCAGCCAAGGGCGCGATCGTCATCGGTGTCTGTGCCGGGGCCAAAGTTGTTGGCGCCGCCGGGTTGCTCGACGACAAGCACGCCACCACACACTGGTACTACCTTCGCGAGCTTCGCCGGAACAATCCGAAGGCTGTTTACGTTCCGAACCGCCGATTCGTCGTTGACCGCAACGTAGTGACGACGACAGGTATTACTGCCTCGATCCCAATGTCTCTCACACTCATCGAAGCGATCGCCGGACGGCAGCGGGCTCAGGCTGTTGCGCAGGATCTCGGGGTAACGCATTGGGACGCGAGCCATGCTAGCGGCGCGTTCAGACTTACTCGCCCGTTTGTTCTGACCGTCTTGGAGAACGGCTTCACCTTCTGGAATCGCGAGGGATTGGAAATCGAGCTATCGCCGGATATTGACGAGGTGTCGCTTGTGCTCGTTGCCGACGCGTGGTCACGAACGTATCGGTCACGCGTCGTGACATTCGCCGACACTACGGCCGCTGTCGAGACCCGTAATGGTTTCCGCATCATTCCCGATCAGGTCTCAAGCAGCCAGCCTACCAATCGCCTGCCTCAAGATATTGGAACGCAAAAGCCAGCCGAGGTGTTGAAAGAAGCGTTGGCAGCGATCCGGGATCGTTATGGTGAGCGGACGTCAGGCATCGTGGCAATGCAGCTCGAATACCCGCAACAGGATGCGCGATGATTGCGATCCTGTGGAGCTACATCGATGTGATTCGGATAGATCAGGTGTTCGATGTTCTGCGCAGAGCGCTGACAAAAATTTCAGAAAGGTAAATTTCAATGAGCAAGCTGCGTGTTCACTGCTTTTCGATCTCCATTGACGGATACGGTGCAGGTCCCAACCAGACCCGAGATATTCCTCTCGGCGTCGGAGGCGAAGATCTCCACAATTGGATGATTCCGACGCGCACGTTCAAATCGATGTGTCGCCAGGAAGGAGGCACCACCGGCGTCGACGACGACTACGTGCGACGAGGCTTTGAGAATATCGGTGCTTGGATCCTGGGCCGCAACATGTTCGGGCCGGTCCGTGGTCCCTGGCCTGATGATGCCTGGAAAGGTTGGTGGGGGAAGAACCCGCCATACCACGTGCCGGTTTTCGTTCTGACGCATCACGCCCGAAACCCAATTGAGATGGAAGGCGGAACGACGTTCCACTTCGTGACCGAGGGTATTGAAGAAGCGCTAAATCGCGCGAAGGACGCGGCGGGATCAAAGGACGTTCGCCTGGGAGGTGGCGTGGAGACCATTCGCCAGTATCTTCGCGCAAGGCTTGTGGACGAGATGCACCTGGCACTGTCGCCCGTTTTGCTCGGCTCGGGCGAGCATTTGCTATGTGGACTTGACCTTCTTGCTCTCGGATATAAGCTCTCCGGGCATGTTGCGACGGACGCGGCACAGCACGTCGTTCTTTCACGTACCATGAAGCGCTGACCAGATCCTATCGAATCTCGACGGAGGCAATTTGTTGCTACGAGGGCAAGGTGAAAACCAATCCAAACTCACCGTCATCCGCAGATCGGTGTTTTGCTTCCTGATGGTTGTGTCGATTCTTGCTCCCTCTCTTGCCGCTGAAATTAAGCGGAAGGATTTTGCCATTACAGGCGGAGCAGGGCAGTTACATATACGAGAAGTTCGCAATGCCGAAGCGAAGGGCATCAGAAATATCCTCCTTGTGCACGGCGGCGGGCCAGGTGGTATTCCTTCTTTCGATCAACCGGCTCCCGGCTATTCGCTTGCCGAGGATCTTGCTCGCAAAGGTTACCGAGTTTTCGTTATGGACGTCCGCGGCTGGGGCAGTTCCAGCCGGCCCCCCGAAATGGATCTGCCGGCAGAGCGCGGTGTTCCGTTGGTTTCTACAAAAGAAGCTGCAGACGACATCGCCACGGTCGTGGCCTGGATCTTCAGCCGTACTCATCGAAAGGTCGCAGTCATGGGGTGGGCGAGCGGCGGGCATTGGGCTTGCGCATATGCGAGCCGCGAGCCGAAAGATCTGAGCCACCTCATCCTGCTGAATAGTCTTTATGCTGATTCTGCGCCATGGGACTTGCGCAGTTCTTTGCAAGACAAGAACGATCCGGAGCAGTTTGATCGCCATGCCGGCAGCTATCGGCTCGCAGATCGAAATTCTCTATTGCGACGATGGGATGCATCGATTCCCGGACCGGATAAAACGATATGGCGCGAGCCGTCTGTCGCTGAAGCCTATGTTCGGCTGACTTTAGAATCTGATCCGACCTCATCGCGCCGGAACCCTCCTAGCGTGCGAATTCCGATTGGATACCTGCACGACGCCTTCGATCTATCGCTTGGCCGATCACTATTTAATGCCGCTCGCATTCGCGTGCCCACCTTGGGGATTCGAGGAGAACTGGATTTCTGGTCACGCTCTGCAGATCTAGATGCACTCCGCAGAGATCTTGCCAATGCTCGAGGAGTAACCACAGTGACCATTCCCGGTGGCACGCATTACTTGTTCCTAGATCGTCCGAATCGGGGCAGAACCCGGTTCCTCGATGAAGTAGAGAAGTTCTTGCACTGATTAAGAGCCGTAAGTGGCCGGATATTTTTCCGGCGATGAATAGGCGAAGTGCCGTCGATGGTAACGATCAAGCCATGACAGTTACGGTCCATAAATTCCAAGTAGTTGAGGGCCAAGAGTGGATCTATCCGGTCGACGAAAGTTATTTCCAGGTTTTCTTTGCGATGGACGGGAGTACTATCCCAGACTGGATTCCGCCAGTCATGAAGTCGGATAGATTGGAGAGGACGTATTCTGATTTCCCGTGGCTGGGCGAGTACGCGCCAGTGTTGCGCAAACCCGCTATCGAAGCATTAGGTCCGGTCTTAAGAAAATATGGACAGCTTCTACCGTTACGAGGGGAAGAGGTTTGGCTATTTAACGCAACGACGGTTCTCGATGCGCTCGATTACGGACAGTCCGAGATCGCATACTACGCCAATGGGGACATCCTTGAGATCGAGAGCCACGTTTTCAAGCGAGACAGGATAGGAACGACGGAGATTTTCAAGCTTCCGCTGAGGTCGTCGTCCGTTTACGTAACCAATATTTTCGTTGAGCGTGTTCGAAGCGCAGGGCTCCGTGGCGTCTCGTTCAACCCATTGTGGACATCCGGAACCGAATAAGCGACGCTGGCCATCGCGGCGTTCATGAGTACATTGTCTAACCCAGTCGCCTACCCACGGGCTGCGCCGCGGAAGAGCGGATATGGAGCTAACCCGGCCTCCACGCTATTCGCACACTGCTGCCCTACTTCGTCTTGGGTGAGGTTGAGTAGAGGGGATTGGGTCGCCATTGGTGCCGAAGTTCTGCTCTGGGCTTATATTGGCGATTCGTTAGGAAACTAACGTAAACCCTTGATTCTAAAATTTTGGTGCCGAAGAAGGGACTCGAACCCCCACGACCTTGCGGTCACATGGACCTGAACCATGCGCGTCTGCCAGTTCCGCCACTTCGGCACTAAGCGGGATGCCAACCGGCAGCCCAAACATTAATTCTACTAGCTGTATTGCTGCTGTCAAACTTCGTGCATCGGCGCTTTCATTATCTGCCGTTGAACTCAAGGCGAATTCTCCAACCATAACAAGGCAAAAACAGGGCATACAGTCGGCGCTCTGAATCAACTCGGGGAAACCAAGACCGTGCCGAGCATGAAACTGAGCAGAACCGGAATGCGCGTGGGTAGTTCTGCCGGCAGAATGATCTGAGGTTTGACACTGCTTAAACTCCCATGTTAGACATAACAGGTCGATGCGGCGGTAACGTACACGCAAAGATGTGGTGGTGGGTACAAGTGAGACGAGAATATCTATCCAGCGGTTTCTATCAGAACGTTCTTTCGAGGCATGTGAAGACAGCTTTGGGCATATGGATGCTTCTGGTTTGTCACGTTTCCTGGGCTGAGGACCACACCAAGGTCATTAAGCTCGCGGTATCGAATCCGGGTGCCGTGGCCCGTCCGGCAGCGAACGTAGTGGTCAGAGTGCAGGATCTGCGTAAGGTTGCGACAGATTTCAATCTGGGTGCGTTCATCGTGACCGTGTCGGACGCTTCGACTCTGATTGAGGATGCGAAGGCTCCGGTAGCAACGGAAGTTCCATCGCAGGCGGACGATCTAGATGGTGACGATCGAGCAGATGAAATCGCCTTCCAGATTCCGCTTCAGCCGGGGCAGACGCGAATCGTCAGTATTGCCTACGGTAACCCATACGCATTCAGCCTGATTAAGTCCGCGTACTCCGCGCGAGCGCATACAAAATTCTCGCGACATTATGAGGGGCTGGGCTGGGAGTCGGACCTCGTTGGATGGCGGCTTTATTTCGATCCGCGCAACGCGATAGACCTCTTCGGAAAGTATCGGAGCGGACTAGTGCTGGACCAGTTCTCGACGGATGGATATGACTACCACAGCGAGGCAAAAGCCGGGCGCGACATTTATAAGATTGGGAATTCCCTGGGGATTGGCTCTGTCGGGGCGCAGGTAAACGGAAAGATCGTCAAAGTGGCGGACGTGAAGGCCCGCAACTGGAGAATAGTGGCGGATGGTCCGGTGCGCGCGATTGCGGAAATGACTTACACGGGTTGGCGAGTCGCGGGCCGCACGGTTGATCTAACGAGCAAGGTTACGATCTGGGCGGGTGAACGCGGCTTTGAACATGAAATCGTCGCAAAGAATGCCGACGGCCTGGAACTGGTGACCGGACTACCAAGAAAGCCTGAGGCGCAACTCACTGAACTGAAATCGCAGCCGAGCGTCCGAATGCTGGCGACTTGGGGAACTCAGGTTCTGCGTCCGGGTGCAACTGCAACAGAAGCTCTGCCGGGCCAGAATCTTGGCTTGTTGATTGCGCTCGAATCTGAGCGTGGTGGCGCGGCTGATACCACTGCCGATGATCATCTCGTTCCCCTAAAACTTCAGCAGGGCGTTGCCCGATGGTATGTCGCTGCGGCTTGGGATCACGAGAACTCCGAGCCGATTTTGGTGACCGCGACGAAGCCCGCTGACAAGTACGGAAATGGCACACGTGTGCTTCCCGGCATGCAGATTGCGTCGCTGACTGCCTTTCAGTCTTATGCGGAAGCCGTTGCCGACGTGATCGCTAAACCAACGAAGGTGGACCTCCTCACGAGTTCTGCCGCTGTCCAATCAGCACCACCGGACACACTTGTTCCTTCCGAACATAAAACCTGGTCGCAGGCAATCAATCTCATGCGCACTGCGGTTGATCGCAACGCGATGAAGTTTGAACCGACTCTTTCTCAGACTCCATTCAAGCAGTTTGGAGAAGGTACGGGGTTCTTTGAACTGGGCGATGGCAACACGGGTGAATGGGCTCCCACAGCTTCGAAAGGACTCAACTGGACGGCCGGTTTTTGGACAGGTGAGCTATGGAAGCTGTACGAGCGAACGAGAGACGAAAAATATCGCCGCTGGGCTGAAAAGTGGGGTGCCGCATTTCTGGGCCCCGAGTTGACTGAGCAGCACGATGTAGGATTCCTCAACTATTACAGTTCGATTTTCGGATACAAGATCACGAAAAACCTAAAGTACAGGGAAGGCGGTTTGAAGGCGGCTGAGCGTCTGAAGCAACTCTACAATCCAAGAACCGAACTGGTTGCTGCCTGGGAAGTGGGCGGAGATGACAGCATCATCGACACGATGATGAACATCCAGCTCTTTTGGTGGGCGGCGAGGGAGACGGGCGATTCAAGTTGGCGTGATCTAGGCCTGAAACACGCTCGCAAAACCGCTCGCTGGATGGTTCGGCCTGATGGTTCGATTGTTCAGTCAGTCCACTACAATCCCACCGACCGCGATATCGAAATCAAAGACGCCATCGTCAACGGAAAGCCGCTCGTGGTTTCGCCTGGGCAGATTAGCTTTAAACACACCCATCAAGGCTTTTCTGCCGATACATCATGGAGTCGCGGCACAGCATGGGGACTCTATGGTTTCTCGGTTGCGTATGAAGAGACGAAGGATCCTGAACTGAGAGCAACGGCGGAAAGAATTGCAGACTTCATTCTATCGCGACTTCCCGAAGACGGCGTTCCCTGGTACGACTTCATGGACGAGGGTGTTCACTTCCGAACGAGGGATACCAGTGCAGCAGCCTTAATCGCTGGAGGTCTGTTGCGTCTGTCCAGAGTCGAACCCGATGAAACTCGTGCTGTGCGGTATCGAAAGGAATGCGAGCGCATCACGCAATCGATAATCGACCGCTATCTGACGCCGGTCGGAAGTCATGACTCGACACCGCCGGGAGTTCTGCGACATGGATCCGCGTGGCGTCCAAATGATGGCATGCTCATCTACGGCGATTATTACCTGTTGGAGGCACTGCTGGAACTGGATTCCGAGCAGGCGAAGCAACAAGGCGCATCGCGGAAGTAAAGCTATTTGCGCAACCGGCTTCCGAGAGGCAAAACATCCTTTCCTGCTGGAACGAGTGCAACGAACTGTAAGGATTGAGATGAAGAAGCTCATTTCGCTGTTACTGACGCAGTGCCTGTGCTTCGTTTCATTCTTCGTCCCGGCCACAACGACTGCTGCGGCATTGCCCGATCTTTCAGGGTCGGCACTCACGCTTCTCCGCAAGCGGTATGTCAATTCCGTACTACCCGCTGAGCCTGACCAGATAGAGGCACTGAAGAGGCTGAGTGCACGGTATGCGGGAGCACTTCGTGTAAACGGCAGTTGGTCCGACATTGATTATGGAAAGGCTGAACGATCGGGATGGAGCGTTGCGGATCATCTTAACCGCGCTCTGGTGATGGCGAAGGCGGCACGGGTATACCGCAATGCAGGGCGGCCTGATGTCGCGCTGGAAGCGAAGGTAATCCAGAGTCTCCAGCATTGGACCGATCACGATTACCGTAATCCCAATTGGTGGTGGAACGACATCGGCGTGCCGCAGTTGGCCGGGGAAGTCGCATTGCTGATGTTGCCCCAACTACCTCCTGAGCAGGCGTCGAAGGTGGTTGCGATTATGAAGCGCAGCAACTGGAGAACGTGGACGGGAGCAAACCTTACCTGGGGTGTCGGAATACAGACTGTTCGCGGCTGTATTGAAGATGATCCGAAGATAGTAGCCGAAGCTTACCGGCGAATGTACGAGGAGATCAAGGTGGTCAGCCCTGCGGAAGAGGGCATTCAACCGGACTACTCGTTTCACCAGCATGGTGCGCAACTGTACAGCGGAGGGTACGGCCTGGCGTATGCAAATGAGGTCGGCCGCTTCATCGCGTTCGCGTGGGGGACACCGTTCCAGATCTCTGCGGAAAAAATGGCCATCTACAGTGCCTACGTCCTTGATGGCATTCAGTGGATGGTGCGGGGCAACATCATCGATTACAGCACAGTCGGCCGAGAGATTACGCGGCAAGGAAAGGTAGTTGCATCGGCTGATTGGACAAGGGGTCCGATCTCACCGGTTGGTGCGGCTTATGGCCTGGAGAACGTTCTGCTTCTGATGGGAGCGCAGCCGACACCACGGCAGAGCGAGTTCCAGTCTTTTGCCGCTCGCATCCGGAGCCAAGCCGCTGCACCAGAATTTCATGGCAACAAGCAATTCTGGTCCTCTGACTTCATGACGCATCGGAGGACGGCGTTCTATACCTCCGTGAAAATGCTTTCGTCTCGAATGCAGAATGGAGAACTGGTCAACGGAGAAGGAAAGAGGTCTCAGCATTTATCCGATGGAGTCAATTTTCTGTACCGCTCCGGACATGAATACAAAGACATCTTCCCAGTGTGGGATTGGACCAAGCTCCCCGGAACCACGGCAATTCAGGGCACGCTGGAGACCGGTGAAGAAAGCGCCATTAGCACGCGCGGTAAGTATGCGTTCGTTGGTGGCGTCTCCGACGGCAGTTACGGTATGGCCGCCATGGAATTCGGACGGGGCAAATTGACGTGGAAGAAATCGTGGTTCTTCTTCGATGACGGCTTTCTGTGTCTAGGCACCGCGATCAGGCTGGAGGGTGACGCTGAGCATAGTGTTGCAACTGACGTAAATCAAACTCGTCTTGCAGGCGATGTGCTCACGAGCGAGTCGGAACATGCCGTGCCAGCAGGAATCCACTCGTATGGCACCAGTGAAGTTGATTGGGTCCACCACGACGATGTCGGCTACGTGTTTGGTAAGGGAAGCCGAGTGTCGTTGTCCATCGGCTCGCAAACGGGTCAGTGGTCAGATATTGGCAGCGGGTCGGAGCGGCCGATCACTTTGCCTGTGTTCAACCTTTGGATCGATCACGGCTACGCACCCGAAGACGGCGCTTATCAGTACATTGTGCTTCCTGGAGCATCAGTCAGACAGACTGCGGCACTTGCCCAGAAGCCTGCTATCCATGTGCTTTCGAACAACCGACAAATTCAAGGCGCCTGGAACGACAGTACCAGGCTGGCGATGCTGGCGTTTTATGAACCAGGCACTCTGCTGACACCGATTGGACAAATCAGTGTCGACCAGGCCTGTCTGCTGATGGTTAGGAACACTGCGGAAGGTTGGAGCATTACGGCAGCGAATCCGGAGAATAAGCGGCTGATGGTCAAAGTCCAGATCGACAGTACCGTGCGAACAATAGAGTTACCGGACGGAGATCTCGCTGGATCAAGCGTCACCGCATTACTGCGGAGGAACTAAATCTGTATGCCAACAAGTCTCGATTTCTCGCATCGTTTACTTCCTGGGTGAAGTCACTTCGGAATGGCGAATGATGACACTACGTCGTTTGGGCTCAAGTTCTTACGGTTATCGGGTGAATTGATACATGCAATACCTCAATCGAATTCTCAGCTCGGCGGTCATCGCGCTTCTCTCTGCAGCCGCATACGCACAAACACCGGTTACGACGATCGAGATCGACGCCAAGGCGAATGGGCGAACTTACGAAGGCATTGGAGCGATCAGCGCTGGGGCGTCGTCGCGGTTGCTGATTGACTATCCGGAGCCGTATCGAAGCCAGATCCTCGACTATCTCTTTAAGCCGAATTACGGTGCGTCGTTGCAGCACCTGAAGGTGGAGATCGGCGGCGATACGAATTCCACGGATGGTTCGGAGCCGAGCCACATGCATACTCGCGATGACCTGAACTTCGAACGCGGATATGAGTGGTGGCTGATGGCCGAAGCAAAGAAGAGAAACCCGAAGATCATGCTGGATTCACTCGCATGGGGTGCACCGGGATGGATCGGCAACGGGGAATACTGGTCACAGGACATGGCCGACTACGTAGCGAAGTGGATCGAAGGAGCGAAGTCCAAGTACGGCCTCCATATTGACTACACGGGAACATGGAATGAAACCTGGACACAGGATTCCAAAGAGCACGACTGGATCAAGTTGCTGCGAAAGACATTGGATGCAAGGGGCCTAAGTACGAAGATTGTCGCGCCTGATCCACATGCAAGTTTGCGAGAAAAGATGTGGAATTTTATCAAGTACTTGCAGGCAGACCCGGCACTTGCGTCTGCGGTGTACGCGGTTGGTATTCATTATCCGTTCGCGGTGCCTGAAAAGGGGCAGCCGTCCTGGGCGCGTGAGAGCGGGTACCGGCTCTGGGCAAGCGAAGACTCACGAAATAGCGGTGATTGGAAGGGTGCTGTCGCGCTAGTACGCAAATACAACTTCGCCTACATTGAGGGGCGAATGACGAAGACCGAGATATGGAGTCCAGTCAGCTGTTACTACGATATCCTCGCGGCGCCCAATTCCGGCTTGATGAAAGCCAACACGCCGTGGTCCGGTCACTACGAGGTGCAGCCTTCGATCTGGGCGACCGCGCACATGACTCAATTTGCCCAGCCAGGCTGGAAGTATCTGGATAACGCCTGCGGCTATTTAAAGGGGAAGGGTAGCTTCGTCACATTGGTTGATTCCAACGAACGGCACTATAGCGTGGTCCTGGAAACAGGCGGCGCCGTTACGACGCAAGTTCTGAAATTGAATCTTGATGATCGGCTGCCGGCGGGCAAAGTCCACGTGTGGCGCTCGAATGCGAGCGGCGCTTTTGTAAAACTGGCCGACGTTCTGCCGCAGAACGGCATCGCAGAAATCCGCCTAGAACCCGATTCGATGTATTCGTTCACGACGACCGATGGTCAGTCGAAGGGGACTGCTGTCCCTCCGGTGCCCTCAGCTTTCCCGTTTCCCTACGCCGATGATTTCGAGAAGTACCGGGTAGGGGGAACTCCGAAGTATCTTTCCGATCTGAACGGTACTTTTGAAGTTGCTCGTTGCGGCCAGCGCAAGGGACAGTGCCTGCGTCAGGTGATTGATAAAAAGCCGATCGTATGGTGGGGAATTGAGCCTGATCCCTACACCATCGTGGGTGATGCCCAGGGGCGTGACTATGAAGTGAGTTCCGACGTTCTCCTCGAAGGCACAGGTGAAGCTACACTCCTGGGCAGGATTGACTCGGGAGATGTGTTTCAGGATATGGACGGCAAGCCGCGCTGGCCAAGCGCTTATGTTTTCTCAATCGATCAGAGCGGCATGTGGAAGCTCCATTCTGCGCAGTACAAGAAGCCCTCAGTGAAACTGGCAGCCGGAAAGGTCGAATGGAATCCGCACACATGGCATACGATACGACTAATCCTCAAAGGGACAATGATTCGGGCAGTGGTAGACGGAGTTACCGTAGGTGCCGCTAACGATTCTTCTCACAAGTCTGGGATGGCCGGTATCGGTACCGGCTGGAATGTGGTGCAGTTCGACAACATAGCGATTCGGTAAGACCTAGGGATACCTTTCAGCGATTCATTGACAACTTTGACCTAAGCCGTCGGCTAGACACACCAAAACAGGAGTAGAGCGGAGATTCCTATTGACGTTGTTTGCCGGTTAGCGGTAACGTACACGCTTCCACAAGGGCCGTGGGAAATCAGAGTATGAACAAACAAGCGAAAAAAGCTTCGGCACAAGAAATCACTCGGACCTTTCGGGAACGATTCAGCTCAACTCCGGAAGTCTTTCGTGCTCCGGGCCGAGTGAACCTGATCGGCGAACACACTGACTACAACGACGGGTTTGTGATGCCGGTAGCAATCGATCTCTATACCTACGCCGCCATCGGTCCCAGAAAAGATCGCAAGCTTTGTGTGTACTCGGCAAATTTCGACGAAGCAAGAGTCTGGAATCTCGATGCACTTCCTGGTGGGCGGAGCGGTCACTGGAGTGACTACATCTGCGGAGTTACCGCTTTGCTCGAAGCGCAGCATCGCCTCAGGGGTGCGAACCTGGTGGTTAGCAGCCAAGTGCCAATAGGATCGGGACTGAGTTCATCCGCCGCTCTAGAGGTAGCCGCTGCGCTCGCACTGCTCTTCTGTTCCGGCTTGCGGCGGGAGCGCCTGGAGATCGCGAAACTCTGCCAGCGCGCGGAGAACGAGTACACAGGAACGCGCTGTGGGATTATGGATCAGTTTGTTTCCTGCTTTGGCAGAGCGAATCACGCTGTCATGCTTGATTGCCGCGACTTCTCCTACCAATTGCTCGGAATCGACCGCCAGATGCGGATTGTCGTCTGCAACACCAAGGTCAAGCACGAGCTTGCATCCGGACAGTACAACCTGCGTCGGGCTGATTGCGAGAACAGCGTGCATCGCCTGCAGGAGTGGCTACCGCAAATTAAGAGTCTTCGCGATGTTCGGCTGGGAGATCTTGAGCGCTACGGAAGAGCACTATCCGATCAAGAGTTCCGGCGATCACGGCACGTGATCACGGAGAACGTTCGCGTGCAAGTTGCAGCTCACGCTGCGCAACTCGGCGACATGAAACGGTTTGGCGAACTCATGTGGGAATCACACAAGAGTCTTCGCGACGACTACGAGGTGAGTTGCAGGGAACTTGACGTTCTGGTGGAGATCGCAGCCGGTATTGAAGGCGTCTATGGCGCCCGCATGACCGGAGGAGGATTTGGCGGTTGTACAGTCAACCTGGTGCGAGCGGAAACGGTAAGCGATTTCAAAGCGAAAGTGGAAAAGCAGTACCGGGCTGCGACTGGTGTCACGCCCGAGATATATGTCTTTGCTGGCGGGAATGGTGCAGAGAAGCTGGAGATGGCGAGGCCAGGCGAGCCCGCGTCATATTTCCAATCGCGAGCAAAAATCCATTGACATGGTCCTTGGAACGATGATACAAGCTGTTGCGGTAACGTTAACGCGACGGCCCTAAATTCACAGATCTGGGCGATGTAGAACGACACAAGGAGTCGGCTAGATGAAACACCCCCTTAAGCTGTACTTCGCAGGATTGCTGGTGCTCTTTTCTCTCACGGTATCAGGGGCTTGGGCCCAGGTTGATATGGGATCTATTCAGGGCACCGTCAAGGATGCGACTGGCGCCGTGATCCCCGGCGCACAAGTCACACTTACAGAAATCAACAAATCGGTTACTCGAACGGCGGTGAGCCGTGACGATGGTACTTACATCTTCACACCCTTGCCGATTGGTAAGTATCGTGTCGAGGTTGAGCAGAAAGGCTACAAGAAGGCGCGCAGTGTTGATATAGAGTTGAGTATCCAGCAGCAGCGCCTGGTTGATTTCACGATGGCAGTTGGCGGCGCCGATGAAGTGATGGACGTGACTGCCGAAGCCCCTCTGCTGCAAACTCAGGACGCTTCGGTCGGTGCGGTTGCTACGCAGGTTCAAATCAACAATCTTCCGCTGAACGGACGCAATTACACCTTCCTTGCGCAATTGAATGCCGGTGTTACGAGTCAGGTCGCGTCACGAAATCTTGAAAAGAGTGGCAGTTTCGTTGCCAACGGTCTGAGCAGCGTCCATAACAACTACATCCTGGACGGAATCGACAACAACAATGACACAGTCGACTTCCTGAACGGCGCAGCCTATGTGAATCTGCCTCCGCCGGATGCAATCCAGGAGTTCAAACTTCAGACGAGCAACTTCAGTGCCGAGTTCGGGCGAGCGGGCGGTGCCGTCATTAATGCGGCCATCAAGTCGGGGACGAACCAGTTCCACGGCAGCGCGTGGGAGTTCATTCGTAATGACAAGTTGGACGCAACGGGTCTCGACCAGTACTTTATTGCTCCGGCAAATAAGAGGAAAGGCAATCTAAAGAGGAACCAGTTCGGAGTTTCGGCTGGTGGACCTATCCGGAAAAACAAAACCTTCATTTTTGGAGATTACGAAGGAACGAGAATCCGCACCGGCGCCGCCTACAGGGCGACGATTCCTACGGTTCAGGAAGCAACAAGCGGGTTCACTGATTTTCGCGATCAGTTCGCGCCCATCACCGCGACGGCGAGAGACCTGTTGGGGCGGACGTTCAATGTGGCGACGATTCTTGATCCAGCAACAACGCGTACAGTTACGGCAGGTCAGGTTGATCCGGTTACCGGATTGACTGCTACCGCCAACGGTTATGTGCGTGATCCGTTCTATACGAACGGAAGCGTTGCCGGGATTACCGATTTCACGGCACTGACGCAGTACCTGAATCAACTCCCAGCCAGTCGGCTGAACGCGAACGCAGTCAGGTTACTGCAACTATATCCTGCGGCAAACGCGCCTGGTGTCCTGAACAACTACCAGGTTACGCGCACGCAACTGGATGACAACAATCACTTCGATGTGCGCGTGGATCAGCATTTCAGCAACAACGACCAGATGTTTGGGCGCGTTAGTTACAGCAGAAGGTCAGGGTTGATACCCCCTCCTTTTGACGGTGATGGAGCCAGCTACTCCTTCGGTACCGGAAACGTGCATGACAGATCGTTGAATATCGCGGTGAGCGAGACGCATACTTTTTCGCCCACGATGATCAATGAGTTGCGGTTCGGTTTCAGTCACCTATTCACCTCCATTGAGCCCCCCAGCGAGAATACGGCGAAGGGTCTCGCGGACAAATACGGTATCCCGGGGGTGGACAACGGCGGCTTGCCATCCATCTACGTAAGGGGGCCGAGCGCTGCTCTTACTCCGCTCGGACTGCAGGGCTATGAGTACCCGAACCGGCGCACCAGTGACACACTCCAATTAACCGAGAATCTGACCAAACTCACGGGAGCGCATACTTTTAAGACCGGAGTCGAGTATCAGCGAATGAGTTTTCCGTGGAGTGCCCCGCCGTATCCTGCGGGATGGTTCACGTTCAATGGCTACACCGGGATTCCAAATCTGACGAACGGGGTTGGCATGGCGGATCTTCTGTTGAATCCGATCGCAGCTACCGTTCCCAATGGCGTGGATTTCGTGGGAGGCGCGAGTGCTCTCTCGGTTTCGAGCGTTTACGAGCCTGACGATCTTCGCCACTACTTCGGAGCATACTTTCAGGACGACTGGAGAGTCACCCCGAGTCTGACCCTCAACATGGGTTTGCGCTGGGAGTACTTTGGCAGCCTTCAGGAAGCGAACGGAAGACAAGCGGGCTTGATGTCCACAGATGGACTGACGGCTGAGTATGTGATTTCGTCAGAGCAAAAAGACGTCCCACTTTCTCCCGCCTTCACATCGTTGCTGGCGAGCAATAACATCCCCCTCAGGTACGTGGATGGATCAAGCATTCTCGACACACCTCTTACAAATTTCGCGCCTCGCATCGGCTTGTCTTATCAGGTGACTCCGAAGATTGTCGGACGGGCAAGCTACGGAATGTTCTATGGCGGGTTCGAGAATCTGGGTGGAGCGCCAGACCCGAGTTCGAACTACCCCTTTGCCGTGAACCTCTCATTCATTGCACCCAACTCGGTTACACCGATGACTTATGCCGATGGCAATCGGGGAACGCTTGAAGTTGGTCTGACTTCAGCAAATCCGGACCCGGCGAGTCCCAATTTCAGGCCGCAAGGCTTGAGCCTGATCGCGTTCCAGAAAGACTGGCGGACCGCGTATACACAGCAGTGGAACGCGTCTGTTCAGTATCTGCTGACGCCGAACCAGACGATGACTGCCGCTTATGTCGGCAACAACACTCACCACATGCTGAACGGCGCCCAGATTAATCAGCCAACCCAGATACTTCCTCCGGGAACAGACATGAAGCCGTACCTTCAGTTCCCGGATCTGGCCCGCAACCTCAATTTCCTGACGACCAACGGGTCTGCCTATTACCACGCGCTCCAGGTAAGCTTTGAGCGCAGGTCCAGCAAGGGATTGAATCTGCTGGCCAACTACACGCGCTCTGTCTGTAAGAGCAACAACCGCAACATTCTCAATATTGGGGAAGCAGTTTTTGCCCAAGCCTATATGCTGCCCGGATGGGGATTAGACAAGGCTTATGCATACTGTGGCAGCGATTCTCCTAACATCTTCCACGCGAGCGGAGTTTGGGAACTTCCGATCGGCAAAGGCAAACCGGTTGCCGGAGACGCTTCGGGTATTCTCGATGCGTTTATCGGCGGCTGGAGCGCACAGTGGATCTACACACTGCAGGACGGATTCCCGTTCTCCATCGGGTGCAATCCGGGCACGAATGCCGCGTTCGGATGTTATGCATTGGTGGTTCCCGGGCAGGATCTTTATCTGAATCAGGGACCTCACGGAATCACTCAGTTCCTGAATCCTGCAGCGTTTCAGAATCCTCCGACGGCTACGACGATCGGTCAGAGCGACTTTTCGCCGCTGGGAGGGCCGCCGACTCAGGCGCATGGACCCGGCTTCCAGAACCTGGACTTCTCCATGTTCAAGAAATTCCAGACTTCGGAAACGACAAACCTGGAATTCCGTGGAGAGTTCTACAACTTCCTCAACCATCCGAACTTCGGGAATAGTTTCAGAACACTTGATTTCCGCAACACTGCGACATTCGGCCAGATTACGGGTACTCGCGGAACCGGCCGGCAAGTCCAGTTGGCGCTGAAGTTCTATTGGTAGATTTTGTCCCACTCCTCCAACGGGCAGTCCGGTTTAAAACAGGACTGCCTTTTTTTTCTGTTCGCATATCTTGCAGCAAGGAATGAACTCATGAAGACAAGACTTCTTGCTCTCGCGTTTGCGATGACCATTTTGTTCAACAGCAGTGCGGGAGCGAATTCAGACAAGCTACAAGAATCACGGCGGACCGAGTCTGTGGTTGCTGTCGATCCGTCCCGTACTTTAAGCACCTGGGAGGGGTGGGGCAGTTCTCTTTCATGGTGGGCACGCGCTATCGGCGGCACTGAGAACAGCGATTTCTACGCGGATTTGATCTATTCGCTGAAGTCGACGAAGGGCTATCCAGGGCTAGGACTAAACATTGTTCGCTACAACCTCGGAGGTGGCGGGGTGGGGCAGCCTGGAGAAAACAAGGGGCCAAAGCTTGAATGGCAGATGGACATCTCCGGCTACTGGGTCGACGGAAGAACTTCTGACCCAAACTCCAATGGTTGGAATTGGTCTCTCGATTCGAATCAACGGGCGATGATGCTCATGGCGCGAGACCGCGGCGCCAATGTCTTTGAGCTATTTTCCGACTCGCCAATGTGGTGGATGAATAGCAATCGCAGCACCGCCGGCAGTGTGGATGGACGAGACTGCCTGGAGGTTTCAAAACGGAGCGACTTTGCAACGTATCTTGCCACTGTTGCGCGCTATGCCGCCGATCATTGGGGCATTAAGTTCAGTTCGGTAGAACCTTTCAATGAGCCGTCAGCCGATTGGTGGAAATATCCGGTTCGGCAGGAGGGTTGTCATTTCGAGAGGAATACACAGCAAGTCATCATTCCCATGTTGCGCAAGGCCCTGGATGATGTCGGGTTAAACGAAGTAGTGATCGCGGCCGCCGACGAGAACGACATGGAAGCCGCCCTGGGGACGTGGAACGAATACACGGCTTCAACACGCAGGACAGTCGGCAAGGTCAACGTGCATGGCTACTACCGAGGTGCGGAGCCATACCGCGGCAAAGGCCGCGTTGCTCTAAGGCGTGCAGTTGGAAACAAGAGGGTATGGGTGTCCGAGTATGGCGAACCAGACGCGTCGGGGCTCACAATGTCGGAAAGCATCGTGCAAGATATTCGCGGTCTCAGCCCAAGCGCCTGGGTGTACTGGCAACCAGTGGAGCCAGACGTCGAAGCCTATGGTTGGGGCATGATGAACGCGAACTACGTTGACACAAGCGACAAGCCAAACGCCAATGCCACAACGCCGCTGGTGCGCATAAATCGCAAATTCTTTGTGTATGGTCAATTCACACGGTTCATTCGTCCGGGTTACCAAATAATTCCAATCCGAGACGAACATTCGATTGCGGCGTATGACTCGAAGTCAAACCGGCTTGTCGTTGTTACGGTCAATTCCGGCAAGGAGCGGACCGTAAATTTCGACCTGTCGGCATTTCGCAAGATCGGCCGGATCGTTCAACAAGTCGCAACCACGACGGCGCCCGGAAATGGGGTTCCGGATTGGCTGCAGCACTCGAGTACGCTATCCGTCGATCCGACAGGGAAGATGCTCCGTTCTGTGTTGCATCCGAACAGTATTTACACGTTTGTGTTCGAGGCCCGGCGGTGAAAGCGGTTACGTTCCCGCTTTAAAGGTGCTATATTCGGGGCATTAAACGTCGATTCTTGTGAAGACACGCGAAAATCTGGCAAAAGGTCAGAAGGAACCGCAAGCCAAGAGCTCGGTCCAAAAGCCTGTTGGCATCAAAGACATTGCTCTGGCGCTGGGCGTGTCAATCGGCACAGTAGATCGTGCATTGCACGGACGCGGACGCATCAACCCGATTACCCGTGATCGCGTGCTTAAGATGGCGCAAACGTTGGGTTACCGACCCAATCTTGCGGCCCGGTACCTGAAATCGCCTCGTCAACTTCGCATTTCCGTTCATCTTCCTGCGCAAATTGCGTCTTTCTTTGATGCCCTTCGCGAGGGAATCCGTGAAGCAGCAGCGCCATTCGATTCGGCCATTGACTTGTGTTTTCGGACGCATCCCAAGCTTGGCGAGGGAGATGCAGCCCTGTTTGCGCAGGCTCTGGAAGATGGGAGCAAGGGGGTCATCATCGCTCCCGGCCATCCGGCAGAACTCAAACCCTGGATTCGCAAGGCTGCACAGAAAAAGACTCCAGTCGTGTGTGTCGCAACCGATGCACCCGGAACTGACCGGCTCACCGCGGTGTCGGCAGACCCGTTCACAAGCGGTGCTATTGTGGGCGAGTTGTTTGGACGGATGGTTCCGGATAAGGGTGGAATCGGTGTTGTGACCGGAGATCTGTCAACATTCGATCACTCGGAGAAGTTGCGCGGCCTGGAAAGCAGTCTCTTTGCGACGAACCGGCGACTTACCGTTTGCGCAGTAATCGAGGCGCACGACGATGAGAACGAAGCGTATCACCGTACAAAGAAGTTGTTGCTGGGTGACCGGAAACTGCGGGCGATCTACGTCAGCACAGCAAACTCCGTAGGAGTAATCCGCGCTGCGGAGGAAGTGGATCCACAACGTAAGGTAGCGCTCGTTACCACTGACCTATTTCCGGAGCTCATTGCACCCTTAAAGTCCGAGCGGATACTTGCCACCATCCACCAGCGTCCCAAAACGCAAGGGAGGATGGCCCTCGAGGCACTGTTCCAATACCTGGCGGAAGGTAAATGTCCGCCGCCTCGCATCCGGTTGAACCCCCATATAGTGATGCGTAGCAACCTCGATCTGTTCCTGGAGAGAAGACCATGGGAATCCGAGTGGACGGGCCAAGAACAGGTGTCATGAAGTCCAATCAAAAGGTGTAAATAACTCTTTCTTCGGTTTAGATCATGGTTGACACCTATAGAGCGGTGTGGCTTAATTGTGTTGCGGTAACGTACACGCTAGGAGCTAAGCGGACGAATGATGAATTCTCGAAGAGAGTTCCTGGCCGGATTTTCCGGCATGCTGGCAGTCACCTCGTTACCAGTAGCTGCGCTTGCGACAACTGATTTTGGAATTGCTGAGGCAAGCGGTACCTGTACTGAAAGAATTGACCTCAATGGAACCTGGCGGTTCCAGCTAGATCCGGATTCGAGCGGCGTTACAAGGAAGCTCCAGGAGAGTGATGCCGATACCTCGGCCTGGAACAGCGTAATGGTGCCGCACACGTGGCAAATCAACCAAGATTCCGCCGACTATTACGGTAATGCCTGGTACCGGCGAGAGTTCGAAGCGAGTCCGGAGTGGGCAGGAAAAATCGTACGAATCGAGTTTGAAGCGGTATTCCACTCGGCGACCGTGTGGGTGAATGGGCGCAAGGCTGGCGAGCACCTGCGCAAAGGCTACACGGCTTTCGCTTTCGATATCACTCCACTACTACGTTATGACGCCCCCAACGTGGTTGTAGTGCAGGCCAACAACCTATTTGACGAAGCGATGTTGCCGCGAGGCCGGTCCAGCGATTGGACACACGACGGTGGCATGTACCGTCCGGTAAGTCTGCTGGTGACGCCCAAAGTCTATATAGAACGGGTAATCGTCGACTCCGTTCCTAACCTGAACGCAAAGACGGCTGAGCTCAGCATTTCCGCCGTGATTCATAACGGAGGCACAAAGCCCTGGAGGGGGACGGTCGCTTATCGGGTTGAGGAAGATGCGGTCAAAACAGCTGTCGAGAAGAGCCAAGCAGTTTTGACGACAGTCAAGCCCGGCGAGTCGGCTACGATCGCGCTGCCTAAGGGCGTGATTCGGGATGTCAAGCTATGGCACTTCGACCATCCGAACCTGTACGCGTTGACGGCGGAGATTGCAGGAAAGGACAATCCGGAGCATCAGTTAACGACGACCTTTGGTGTTCGCAGCATCGAGGTAAAAGAAGGAGCCTTCTATCTGAACGGTGAGCGCGTGCGCTTGATGGGCGTTGAGCGTATGGCGGGCAGTAATCCGGAATTCGGCATGGCGGAACCAACCTCATGGATCGTTCACGACCACGACGACATGAAGGAGCTGAATTGCATCTTCACACGCGTTCATTGGCCGCAAGACAAGCGTGTTCTCGACTACTGCGATCGCCACGGCATCCTCATTCAAACGGAGGTGCCGACATGGGGGCCAAACACCTTCAAGGACATGCGAGATAAGCCATCCCCGGAAATCATGGAGAATGGCTTGGAGCAACTGCGCGAGATGGTTGCGCACGACCGCAATCATCCGAGCATCTTCTCGTGGGGTCTGTGCAATGAAATCGGGGGGCAGAACCCACCGGCCTACAACTTTGCCAAGCGGATGTTGGAGGAGGCTAAAAAGCTGGATCCGCGCCGGCTGTGCTCCTATGCATCGAACTCTCTGCAGTCCACACCTGACAAAGACGTATCCGCTCTGATGGATTTCATTGAGTGGAACGAGTATTACGAGACGTGGTATCCAGGGACTCCGGACAGCGTGCGGAAGAACCTTGCGGAGATCGCAAAGACATTTCCGGGTAAGCCGATCGTTATCTCAGAGTATGGGTACTGCGCGTGCACGGTAGACCGGCCCGAGGGAGACCAGCGTCGCATCGAGATCCTTAACGATCACGATCGTGTATTTCGCGAATCGGCTGCTGTTGGTGGCCTGATCTTCTTTTGCTACAACGACTATCGCACCCACGTCGGAGACAAAGGCGTTGGTGTTATGAAACAACGTGTTCACGGTGTGGTGGATCTGTTTGGAGCACGCAAGGAGTCGTACGAAGTCCTGCGTCACGAATCGAGCCCCGTCGAAAGCATCCGGGTGAAGGGGCATCCCGGCTCATTTACGGTCAGCATTAGAAATCGCAACTCTGTCCCTGCATACGCATTAATCGGCTACAAGTTACGGGCAATTCTTTACGGCCCCGGCGAGATTCCATTAGAGCGTCGTGAAGTAGCGCTTCCTGATATGGCTTCGGGTCAGGATGTCTCCATACCGATTATGTTCGGTGAAAAGGGTGCAATGCGGGTTCAGTTTGATGTCTTACGCCCGACCGGCTTTTCAGCACGCACGCACGTTTGGAAACCATAATGAGCGGTTCAATTCGCGCATTCGCGGGAGCTGTTACACCTTACCGCTGTTCGCAGTGGTTAATTGAGCGCTATCCAGGGGACTTGGTTTGAATCGTTCTGCTTGCAAAGTCAAGGCGTGGGAAGAGTCCGTCGTAATTCCAACGTATCCGGTTCCGGCTGCCGACATGAATCCGATGTTTCTGGAGAAACGTGTATATCAAGGCAGTACGGGAAAGGTGTATCCGAATCCGTTCGTTGACCGGGTGAGCAACGAGAAATCGGATAAGTCGTACCGCGCGGTGTTTCTTGAGAACGAGTTCCTACGGCTCATGATCCTGCCGGAAATTGGTGGACGTATTCATGTAGGACAGGACAAGACCAACGGATACGATTTGTTTTACCGGCAGAACGTGATTAAGCCAGCGTTAGTTGGCCTGCTCGGTCCCTGGATATCGGGCGGAGTGGAATTCAACTGGCCGCAACATCACAGGCCATCCACCTATATGCCGGTCCAGTACACGATTGAATATTCCGACGATGGTAGCGCGACCGTGTGGCTCAGCGAGCACGAACCGATGCAGCGCACAAAGGGCATGGTCGGCATCTGCATACATCCAGGTAAGTCTTATATCGAGGCCAAGGTCCGACTGTACAATCGCACGCCATTTGTGCAGACCTTCCTATGGTGGGCGAATGTCGGAATTCGCGTACACGACGAATACCAAGCATTCTTCCCGCCCGATGTGACTTATGTAGCGGATCATGCCAAGCGTGCGGTGTCGTCGTATCCGATAGCACGCAACTTCTATTACGGTGTGGACTACCGCAAGGGCGTTGACATCTCCTGGTACAAGAACATTCCGGTGCCGACGTCGTACATGGTGACGGAATCGCAATACGATTTCTTTGGCGGTTACGACCATACGAAGAAGGCTGGTGTCGTGCACTTCGCGAACCGTCATATCGCTCCGGGCAAGAAGCTTTGGACCTGGGGCAATGCGGACTTCGGCTATGCATGGGATCGCAACCTGACAGACGAAGATGGACCTTATATCGAATTGATGGCTGGAGTCTTTACGGATAATCAGCCGGACTTTTCGTGGATTCATCCATATGAGACCCGCACCTGGAGCCAGTTCTGGTATCCGATTCAGGAGATCGGCCCGGCCAAAAACGCGAACCGTCAGATGGCAGTCAACCTGGAGCAGAGTGGGGGCCGCGTGAAAGCAGGCGTCTGTGTCACCGAGGCATTGACTAATCTGGTGGTTGTGCTCTCTTCGAAACAAGGGACAATATTCGAGAAAAAGGTGGATCTTGCTCCGGGCAGGCCGTTCGTCCACGAGCACCCGCTGAAAGATGATCAGCAGCTTTTTCTCCGAGTCCTGGATAGTAAAGGGAATGAGTTAATCCGCTACTCGCCTCCTGAACGTAAAGAGGCTACACGCCTGCCGGATCCCGCGACCGAACCGTTACCGCCTGGTGAGATCGAGTCTGCGGATGAGTTGTACGTAACGGGATTACATCTCGAACAGTATCGCCATGCGACGCGTTATCCCGAGCCGTACTGGGAAGAGGCTCTGCGCCGCGATCCACTCGACAGCCGTTGCAACACGCAAATGGGGCTGCTAAAGCTTCGGCGAGGCCAGTTTGCAGAAGCGGAACAACATCTACGTAAAGCTATCGAGCGACTCACCCGCCGAAACCCCAATCCAGCCGAAGGGGAAGCCTACTACTACCTTGGCGTTACGCTTCAATATCAGGGGCGCATGGATGAGGCTTATGGTGCGTATTACAAAGCCGCCTGGAACTACTCGTGGCAATCGGCTGCCTATTATCGGATTGCGGAAATCGAGTGCATTCGCCGGAACTGGCACGCTGCGCTGGAACATATCGATCGTGCGTTGCTGACCAGCGCAAACCATCTAAAAGCGCGCAATGTAAAGACAGCTATCTTGAGGACGTTGGGCCGCAAGGCTGAAGCGGAAGCTTATGCGCAAGAGACTGTTGCCGTCGATCCGCTTGACCTCTGGGCGCGCAGTGAGTTGCTGTTGCTTTCAGACGAGAAGGCCAAAGCTGATGCCGAGCGAGACCTTCTTGCGTCGCTGATGCATGGTGATCCGCAGCTTTATTTGGATATCGCGTTCGACTATGCCGCGGTGGGATTGTTTTCGGAAGCGTCTGAGTTCATTCAGCGGTTGTTGAAAAGATCGGTTACCGTCTCGCCGATGCTTTACTACGCCTTAGGCAGCTTTGCCGAGAAGGTGGGCGACACGACAAAGGCTTCGGAGTATCGACATAAGGCAGCTGGCATTTCGCCCGACTATTGCTTCCCAGCGCGGATTGAAGAGATGTTGCTGTTGGAAAGCGCGGTTTCTTCCAATCCCAAGGACTCGAAGGCACACTACTATCTCGGCAATCTTTACTACGACAAGAAGCGTTACGAAGAAGCAATTGGAGCATGGGAAGCCAGTGTCGAACGGAATGCTTCATTCTCGATTCCGTGGCGGAACCTTGGCATTGCTTACGTCAACATTCGCAAGGACGAGGATCTTGCCAAAGTCGCGTATGAGAAGGCGTTTGAGGTAAATTCCGATGACGCCAGGTTGCTCTACGAACTGGATCAACTTTACAAGCGAACCGGTGTGCCGGCCGCAAAACGGCTCAGCATGCTTGAAAAGCACCCGGCACTAGTCGCGCGCAGGGACGACCTCAATGTCGAGATCATCACTCTCTACAATCAGGTTGGGCGTCCAGAGAAAGCGCTCGAAATGTTGCGCGAACGCAGGTTTAATCCGTGGGAAGGCGGCGAGGGGTTGGTTTCGGGCCAGTATGTGTGGGCTCACTTGTTGCTGGGCCGTTCTCTGCTGGAAAGAGGCGAAGCGCAAAAGGCTCTGGAACATTTCGAAGCGGCCCGGAACTATCCACACAATCTCGGCGAGGGCAAGCATCTGCTGACTTCTGAGAAGCACTTGGATTACTTCAGCGGCCTTGCGCTCCAGCAACAAGGCCGCACTGAAGAAGCGCGCAAGGCGTGGACCCGCGCAGCAGAGGACGGCAGCAGCATTTCCGCAATGACGTACTACCAGGCAATGGCACTAGCCGCGCTTGGACGTCGTGAGGAATCTCATGCCGTCATCGAGCAACTGCGTACGTTCGCACAAAAGCAAGCGGACGCAGAAGTGAAAATTGACTACTTCGCCACATCGTTGCCCAACTTCCTGTTGTTTGAGGACGATTTACATAAGAGGAACCGCGTGGATTGCTTGTTCATGCTAGCGCTGGCTGATCTTGCAGCGAACAAGCAGGAACAAGCGGCAGCAGAGATGCGCGACGTGCTTGCACTCGACGGTAACCACCTGGCAGCACAGACAGAATTGCAGTATCTGGATTCGGCCGTTGCCTCGACCAAAACTGCTCGACATTGATTGGACCTAACCACGGGAACTATTCCGCAAACATATGATTACCGCGAGCAAGACAGAGAATGCGCTCTCGATGGAAGCTCAGTTCAATACGACCTACGTTTGGACTATTTCCCTGGTTGGAGCCCTAGGCGGTCTGCTGTTCGGATATGACTGGGTGGTCATCGGCGGCGCAAAGCCTTTCTATGAAAAGTTCTTCCAATTGACCAGCGCGTCACAGCAAGGCTGGGCCATGAGCTGCGCTCTGGTTGGATGTTTGTTTGGCGCAGTTCTGTCCGGCGGAATGAGCGACAAATTCGGGCGTAAGAGGCTCTTAATCGTCGCGGCGTTCGTCTTTGCGGCTTCTTCCGTAGGTACAGGTCTCGCGAATACTTTTGTCAGTTTTGTTATCTGGCGAATGCTGGGTGGTTTGGCGATTGGATTAGCGTCGAGCCTCTCGCCGATGTACATCGCTGAAATCGCGCCAGCAAAGCTTCGTGGGAAATTGGTTTCGCTAAACCAACTGACGATTGTCTTCGGCATTCTGCTTGCCCAAATCGTTAACTGGCTGATTGCGGATTACGTTCCGGCAGATGCAACGGCAGAGCAGATTCTTCAATCGTGGAATGGCCAGATTGGATGGCGCTGGATGTTTGGCGTCACGGCTGTTCCGTCAGCGTTGTTTTTCCTATGCATGTTCTTCGTTCCCGAGAGCCCAAGATGGCTGGCTAAGGCGGGTGCTCGCGAGAAAGCGCGCAAGGTGCTGACTCGCATCGGCGGCGAGAGGTATGGGCAGGAAGCACTTGCGAACATCGAAGCGAGTCTTACAGGCGAATCTGCGAAGACTGATGCCAAGGCACTGCTGGACCCGAAAATGGCCAAAGTGCTGTTGCTGGGCATTTCGCTTGCTGTACTACAGCAGTGGTGCGGTATCAATGTCATCTTTAATTATGCCGAAGAGGTGTTTTCGTCTGCCGGCTACAACATTTCCGACATCCTCTTCAACATCGTTGTTACTGGTGCGGTGAACGTCATCTTTACTTTCGTTGCCCTGGGAACGGTGGACAAAAGCGGCCGGCGCATCCTCATGCTGAGCGGCTCCGCTGGTCTAGCCGTGATCTATATTCTGCTCGGCGCTTTCTACTACGTTCACAGCCAGGGAATACACATGCTGGCGCTGGTGGTCGCCGCGATTGGCTGCTACGCGATGTCATTGGCTCCGGTAACTTGGGTAGTCATTTCAGAAATATTCCCAAATAGAATTCGAGGCGCTGCGATGTCGGTGGCAGTGACTGCCTTGTGGATTGCGTGTTTCATTTTGACCTACACCTTCCCGCTCTTGAATCGTGGGTTGGGAGCGGCGTGGACATTCTGGATCTACGCTGCCATTTGCGTGATAGGGTTCCTGTTCATTAAAGCCCGCCTACCGGAAACCAAAGGGAAAACGCTGGAAGAGATCGAGAGTTTGTGGAACTAAACCAGACCTTCGACTGCTTCGAATGGTTGTGCAGAACTTGAGTAGGGTAGAAAGGCAAAAATGAAGAAGCTCGTTATGGCAGTACTTATGGCGTTCTTCTGTTCGTTGGGAATCAATGCGCAGATTACTACTACGGTGAAACTGGATGGACGAGATACGGGCCGAACTTTCGAAGGGATCGGAGCGATTAGCGCTGGTGCTTCATCCCGCCTGTTAACTGACTATCCGGAGCCGTACCGCAGCCAGATTCTCGACTACCTGTTCAAGCCAAATTACGGAGCTTCTCTTCAGCATCTGAAAGTTGAGATCGGCGGTGACACCAATTCGACGGACGGTTCCGAGCCAAGCCACATGCGGAGACGGGACGATCTGAATTTCGATCGTGGTTATGAATGGTGGCTGATGAAGGAAGCCAAAAAGCGCAACCCACGAATCGTACTCGATTCGCTTGCATGGGGTGCGCCAGGTTGGATTGGCAACGGCGGGTATTGGTCGCAGGATATGGCGGACTATGTGACCCAGTGGATTAAGGGAGCGAAGGACAAGCACGGCCTAGAAATCGATTTCACTGGGACCTGGAACGAAGTCTGGAAAGGTGATCCGAAGGAACATGAGTGGATCAAACTGCTGCGCAAGACTCTAGACGCACATGGCGTGAAGACAAAGATTGTCGCGCCAGACGGACATGCCAGCCTCAAGGAAAAACAGTGGGATTTCATCAAGGTGCTGAACGAAGATCCAGAGCTTAAGGCCGCGGTTTACGCCATTGGATTTCACTATCCGTTTGGAGATGACGAAACGAGAGCTCCCGAGTGGGGCTTGGAATCTGGATACCGGCTCTGGTCGAGCGAGGATTCCCAGAAGTCGAACCCAGCGCACCGATACAACCGCAACTACATTCGTGGGCGGATGACGAAGACGGAAATCTGGAGTCCGATCACGTCCTATTACGACAACCTTGCGGCACCTGGTTCCGGTTTGATGAAAGCCAATTCACCGTGGTCCGGGCATTACGAGGTACAGGCTTCCATCTGGGCAACCGCGCACACAACCCAGTTTGCTCAACCCGGCTGGCAATACCTGGATCATGCCTGCGGATATCTGCCCGAGAAGGGAACATTCGCAAGTCTCAAGGCTCCCAATTCCAAAGACTACAGCGTGATCATCGAAAGCGCTGAGGCATCGAAGCCGCAGCAAATGACGTTTCAGATCGCGGGTGGGCTATCCACTGGCCGCATCCATGTTTGGCGGACTAATTCGGAGAGTTCTTTTCAGAAACTGGCGGACATAGTTCCCCAACGTGGTTCCTTCACAATCACAATCGAGCCCAATTCGATCTACTCGTTGAGTACCACAACAGGTCAGGCAAAAGGGGCAGCAGTTGCTCCAGCGCCATCTCCCTTTCCTTTTCCCTACGCGGAGGACTTCAGTCGGTACAAGATCGGCGCGACGCCAAAGTATCTTTGCGACCAGGATGGCGTATTCGAGGTAGTCGCCTGTAAAGAGCGGGACGGAAAGTGCTTGGAACAGCAAATTGTGAGCAAGCCTATTTCCTGGGGCATGACTCCGGATCCGTACACCTATGCCGGGAACATCGAGTGGAGCGACTACGAAGTCAGCACGAATGTACTGCTGCTGCACCAAGGTGAAGCTTCGCTGCTCGGTCGGATTGAGTCCGGCGACGTTTTTCAGGGGAACAAAGCACATTGGCCCAGCGCCTACATACTCACCGTAAACAACGCCGGCGAATGGGAACTTAATTCAGCGAAATACAAGCGAGATACTGTGAAGCTGGCTTCCGGGAAGATTGCGTTCGATACAGCCAAATGGCACACAATGCGCCTGGTATTCAAAGGAACAACGATTCAAGCTGTTGTTGATGGCACCGTTCTCTCCACAATCACCGATTCCTCTCATAGCCGCGGAATGGCGGGTGTAGGCAGTGGCTGGAATCACGTACAGTTCGACAACTTTTCGGTGCGCTGAAAAAGCAAGGCAATGGCATGCCAGCAAACACAAACCACATCGTAATTGCCGGAATTCTGTGCATGGCTTTCCTCGCCGGTGGAGGCAAGGCGTTTGCACAAGTACCTTCTGCTCACCATCCATACTTGTCCGAAACGATTGACGCACTGAAAAAGGAATGGCCGAAGAACCGTACCATCAACCTGGTATTTCACGGTCATTCGGTTCCTGCGGGGTACTTCAAAACCCCAATAGTGGATACGCTCGATAGCTATCCTCATCTAGTCCTCAGGGCCCTGAAAGAGTGCTATCGCTACGCTGTGATCAACGTGATTGTTACTGCGATCGGAGGCGAGAACTCCGTCGACGGCGCGAAGCGATTTAAACGTGAGGTTCTGACTCACCATCCCGACGTTGTGTTCATTGACTATGCACTTAATGACCGTGCTATCGGTCTTCCTGCCGCAAAGGCTGCCTGGGTGAGCATGATTGAGCAGGCACAAAAGCGTGGGGTAAAAGTGATCCTGTTGACTCCAACAGCGGATTCCTCGGCAAACATCATGGACCCCAACGACCCGCTCTGCCTGCACGCGCAACAGATCCGTGAACTGGCGAAACAATATGGGACGGGGCTCGTGGATAGCTTGAGGACGTTCCAGAAGTACGTTGCCGATGGCGGACGCTTGACTGATCTTCTGGCACAATCGAATCACCCGAATCGCCGTGGCCACGAATTGGTTGCCGACGAAATTATGAAGTACTTCGTTACTCCGTAAAGTCAGCGATAGTCGATGGTTAGCGGAGCGGAGTGAGTGCAACGCGGATCTCCGCTGCTCCCGCGGTATCGCCACTATCTCTGTTGCTTCAAGGCGTACGAAGCGCCCGTCCACGTGACTTGACCAAGCCGCAATCTTCGTCGCAATGCCATCGTTCCATCGGCCTCGGCTGATCTCGCGGAACTGCTTGCCGTCATTGCTGATCGAGATGACGTATCGGGTGATCGTGGCTTTGCGGCGCATATCGAGAGGCGGCTGATAAGTGAGGCCGTAGATCGTGTAAGGGCGACCCAGATCGAGCGTGATCGCCTGGGGCAACGGCAACGGAGGATCAAACTGCGCGATCCACCGGGTCACATGCCGGCCATCAATTGCCCGATCGGCAGTATATTTGTGGTGCTGGAACACACCGGGCTGAGCGCTCGTGGCGCTGGCTTTCATTTTTGATTGGGGGACGAAGCGCGGCCATGTTGTAGTCTTCACGATGCTGAGATTGTCAAACTGTGCTCGCTGCCAACCGTTCAGTGCAAAGCCAATCTGACCCGTGCGATGCTGTTCGTCCGTGACATTTGCGATCGCATGACCATCAATGGAGGCGGTTATGCGTGGGCCTTCGAAACGTAAGCCGATTCGATGCCACTGCTGAGCGCTAAACGAAACAGACCCGGAAGCCAGAACTAGCTCAGTACCTTTAACATCCTGCGAGTATAGCTTCCACTTGCCTGCGTCATTAACCTGCAAGTGATAGCCGGCCAGCACGTCAGGGTTGTACTTTTCGAGCCGCCCGAGCAACTCCACCGCTGCCCCGGCGTCTTTTGGCAACATGTCGACACTGACTTCATAGTCGCCCCACCAGCTTGGGTCGCCCATGATCGTTGCTGGTAATTTTCCGCCCTCGTGCCACAAGTAGGGTCTTTGTGTGATTACCTGTTCGTAGCAACCCCCGACGCGGCCAGCCTCGCAAGGCCGGGCTTCGAATGCGCCCGCAGCATCTTGGAAATACTGTGCCAACCCGGTGGCTGCAATGTGTTCGAAGTCCTCTCGGTATGGCAAAGGTAGCCACGATTCCTCATACTGGTTTCCATGTGACGCGATGGAACCTTTTCGTTGTCCGCGCGTCGTGCTGAGGGTATATAGGTGATTTGGCTTCAGAGTGATTTTGGTTCCAGAGTCAGTCGGCTTAACCAAGCCATCGTCCACAAACCAGTCGGCTGGGTCCTCGGAGGAAAGGTCTGTCACCCACAGGCTCAGAGGACGCTTAGAGAGTCCTTCTGAAGGAAGAAAGCTTACGGTCTCTGCGACTGCCGTGTCTGTTGTCTCGATGATGATGGTGTAATCGTCGCTGTTGGGCGAACGCAATGTTACGGAGCTGGCTCCGCTCTTGAGATATCCGCAAGCGCCGTCCAGATATTGCCAACCGGGCTGGGCAAACTGCGTGGTGTGGGCGTCTACCCATATGCTCTTGTTCACCGTGTAATGGCCGGTCCAGGGAGTCTCCGCCAGCATGAGCCCAGTGCCGCCAGTATCAGTATTGCCATAGAAAGCGGCAATCATGGCCCAATTAAGGTTTCCGGTGACACGCGCATCAATGTAGTTGCGGTTCATGGCGCGAGCTAGCGGAGCAGCGCCCGCGGCCGCGTCCTGGCTACTTTGCTCGCTGTTCCACAGAGGCTTGCCGGAAGCAAGCGCGTCGCGACTCGCATCGCAATGTTGGTAAGTCGTGCGCCAGTGGCAGATATCGTGCTCGCCGTAAATGTCAATGGCGTCTCGGTCCGAGGCTTCTGCTTTGATTTCGGAGATGAAAGCCCAGTAGTCGGGAGGAGTATGACTATCTGTCGCGACGATCTTGATGGAAGGGAACTTCGCATTGAGCGCCTTGCGAAGGCGGACGAAGAACTCTGGCTTAGGTCTGGGTTGATAGCTCTCGTTTGCGCCGCCGACGTAATCAATGCGGAAGCCATTCTTGCGGGCACAGTCCAGCCATGACATTACAAACCGGACATGATCCTCCGACCACAGCCCGTTCTTCAGCCATCCCGGAGCTCCCCAAGTCAAACCGTAGAACTTGATGTTGGGATTGCGGCGCTGTGCCTCTTTCATCAACCACCATTCGATTCCACGGCCGCAGTTGCACTTTTCGGGAGTGCGCATGTGGCTTGGCTCGGAGGCGACGGTCGAGTTGCTGTCGCTGCCAATCTCGATTTTGAGCATGTGCAGAGAAGCGCCGTACTTTGGCTTGAAAAGATAATCGAGGATCTGACTGCGCTGGGGCTCCGGATAGTCGTACAACAAGCGGGAGGAACTAGAACTGATTCCGCCGACACCATCAAAAACACGTCCAACGCTACGCCCATCAATGACGATGGTTGTCTCAGATGCTGGGGGAGTGGCATGCGTTAGGCGAGAGGCGCCGACGAGGGCCAGGAGAACCAAGAACACGCAAGGGACGCTGGGATGATGTGTTTGCATGCGCTGCGGGTACGTTACCGCAACCACGGCAAAAAATTAAAGGGTGCGATTCTCGGAACACTCGTTTGTGGGTGAAGAGTACCAAGCACACCTAACCCGTTCGGTCTCAAGTTCACTTTTGTTCACAACCGTGGACGTTCCGTTCAAAGTCCTTGATTAACCGGGCCCATATACCGAACATCGGTTCGGTTAAGTTCGGCGTGGTACCCCAGAAACAATCGTGGTCGCCGACCCGATGGTCATCGCATCCGGGTCCGACAGGAAGTGACCACCGTCAGGACAGATCCAGAAGCGAATATGAAACGTAGAGACTTGTTGCAAGGTGCTGGTGCTCTGGCCGTGGGCTGTGTTTTTTCAGCCAAGCAGGCGCTCTCGTCCGTCGCGGAGGGGACGGGAGCCGAGGCGGACTTAACTGATGGAACACAGCAGGTGGAGTTCTGTGAGGCCGAGAGAGATGCGGGGCAAGAACCAAACGTCGAGATCGCAAAACAATGGTGGCCGCCTCAGCGCAACGTATGGACGCCGATTGGTTGGAAAGATCACTATTTTCGGTTCAACATTGTTTATAACGGCACGGTGATCTGCGAACCCTGTCCACACTTTGCACCTGTTCGTCCTCATGCTAAGCGCTGGAAAGACAAGAGTTTTCAACTCACCTTCACACCTACTAAAGACGGGATCCTTCCATCGCTCCCAAAAGAGCAGACTCAGTTGTGGCGAATTGATGGTGGTAGTGGCTTACAGGGCTGGGATCATACGCATGAAACCCCGTTACTTTGGACGGAATGGCGCTTGCAAGAAGGCGCGGTTGTGCGACAGACGATCTTTTCTCACATCCAGGGGGGCGGTGAAGTAGTCACCGGTGTCGAGCCACACTACGCCTGGATTCGTCTCGGGGTGACTCATGTGGACGAGTTGCGATCTGACAAGGAAATCCATTTCGTCATTCAGTTGAGTCGGGTCTACTACAAGCATGTGGAGCGCTATCGGTGGGAAGACGGAATTACCATCGATGTTGATCCCGCGGCCGCTCCCTACCCGATTGCTTTGACCTCCGAAACTCTTAACGTGAACGGAGAAGCGGGCCTGCGGCTAGTGGAGCCCGACGGTCGTGTGAGATTAATATCGCTGCCCCAGCCTGGGGCGAGCATTGCCTTCGCCGATACAGCGCAAGGCATCTATGGGCTAAAGGTCACCCTCAGCAGTAGGGTCGGAGCCTATGTCGACCTCCTAGTACCTATGCTGCCCGAAAGCCGGGAGAATGTGGACAGCGAGCGCAAACTTGGTTTCGAAGGAGCACTCGCAGAGTGCGATCGTTACTGGTCCAAAAGACCAGCCACTGCCGCGCGGGTCGACGTTGCAGAGGAGTACGTGAGCCGCGTAATCGACCGTAGTATCAAATTTGCTGAAATCATCGCGGAAAGGGATTACGAGAACGGCGATTACACGTTTCTAACCGGCTCCTGGGGATACGACAATCTGTGGAGCACACCAACCTCCATGACGAGCCACATGTTCCTTAGCCTGCTCGGCTACCACGACTGTGTTGCACGCCATATTGCACTGTTTCGAAAGTATCAAGGGTCCGTAAAACCACCTGGCCCAGCCTATGACCTTCATCCTGGGTACTACAGTACGCCAAGAACGTTGACCGCATTCGACTGGCTGACCGATCATGGCGCTATTCTGCATCAGGTGTGCACGCATGCGCTGCTTTCTGATGACGCAGGATTCATTGAGGGATGGAGCGATTCCATCTTAAAAGCGTGCGATTTCATCAAGGATTCATGCGCGAAGACGAATCACGACGGCATCAAAGGACTTCTTCCTCCTGCGGTTGCAACGGATGAGATTATTCCAACCCAGGCAATCTGGAGTCTGGCGTGGCATTACAAGGGACTCTGTACGGCAGTACGTTTGCTGAAACGAATGCGTCACAGCCGGGCTGGGGAATTCGAAGAGTTTGCGAACCGCTTAAGGAGCACTTTTGTTGCTGCCTATCGCGAGCGCTCGGCGTCAGCACCGATGTGGACAGATGCGGCCGGCCGGAAACGCCGTAAACCTCCGACCACACTGTCGGTCACGCCAATGCCCTCGCACCCCTTCAGCGATGCGTTTTATTTGGATGGTGGCCCGATGGTGTTGGTGTGGGCGGGATTGCTAAATGCTGACGACGAACTAATGCGATCGTGCGTGCAATTCTTCCGGGAAGGTCCAAA
This sequence comes from Terriglobales bacterium, assembly GCA_035561515.1. NCBI lineage: Bacteria > Pseudomonadati > Acidobacteriota > Terriglobia > Terriglobales > Terriglobales bacterium. The sequence continues at coordinate 92,390 of DATMXP010000013.1, forward strand.
CACTAAACTTTATGGCTACCGGTCGAATCCTCTTGCTCGTCCGGTATTGATTCGTGAGATCTCGAGTTGCGAGCCGTGCTATAGCTGGAACATCTTTCATTCGTGGCAGCTTGGTGAACGGCAGCAATTTCTTCAAGGTTTGTACAGTCTCCTTGCCGGGGCGCTCTCCAACCAAACTTATATCGGCTGTGAACACCGTCACGGAATTCAGGCCACGCAATGTGTTCCGTATGTAGCTTTTGCCCTTGCTCGGTTGTCAGTCCTTGATGATGAATTTCGAGAGGGAGAACTGCACGTGCTGCGGATTTGCCCGCTTGCCTGGATCACTACCGACCGTGAGACCAAGTTTGAGAATATGCCGACCCTTTATGGCGTCGTCGATCTTTCTTTCAAACTATCGAAGGGACGGAAAGAGCTGGTTGTTTCTTTCAAAGGCAAGTGGAGGGAAAAGCCGCCGAGAGTGGTACTGCATGCCCCACCAGTGCCGGGCTTGACGTCCGTAACCGTGAATGGAGTACGCCAAACGACCAGGGGACAGGTTATTGTCGAGGTTTAGAGGGCGGCCAGCCAGTGGGTAGATACAAGCCCGCTACCGAGTGAAGAATTGGAGCAAATTCTCCACTTACCGGGCGATTGCTTCGCATGACACATGGAGCTCTGTCTAAATTTGACGCACGCATTGGAGATACAGGCGTGCGACAATAAGGGTCGGAATTCCAGGTAATGGGCGTTTCGAGCGAAACCCATGTCATCCATCAAAGAGTTCAGGTGTGAGGTTTGCGGCACGGTAAGCGCGAATCCGACTCACTGGTTTGTGATCCAGTGCGGGAGCGAGGAACTCAAGCTGATGAAATGGAGTATGGAGGCTGCCCTGGCCAAGGGTGCGCGCCATTACTGCGGAGAGGCGCATGCTCAGGTTTACATCAGCCGATGGCTTGACGCCGCATGCACGCCAGCGAAGCCTGATTTCAATCGAGCTTCGAGGGAGTAGTTTCAGCGCTGCCGTGTATTCCTATTGCGGACTATCTAGCACGGGTACAACTTCCGCGCCCCGGTTAGATATCTCAATCGAACTTCTTCGTTGGTTCCGTCAGATTAACTCTCCGGGTTGTTGTTCGCGCAAAGTGGCATGATTCCCGCACAATGTGCGCAATTATCTTCACACGCGTTAGTTCCAAAAAGGGAATACCTATCTACGGCTAATTTTGAAGGGCCAATTGCGGAATCAAAGTTGCATTAACTCCTGAGTGTCTGCTGCAGAATGCCCAAAGCAGGCCGGTCCCCACACTCAAATTAATTTTCAGGAGGGTCGATGAGGAGTCGGTCTCTACTGCTCGTAGTGTTGCTATTTGTCTTTGCGGCTTCGTCTGCCATTGCCGATGTTCTTAATTTCAACAATGTGCCCGACGCAACCGTGCTCAATACTTACTACACGGGTGTTACTTTTTCGTGTGTTTCTTGCGGATCGGGATCTGGGCCGGACGTGTATGCCAGGGGTGATGGTACGAACAATGTAATTTCCGTGTTCAGCACCGGGCTACCGTTCTTTGATGCGCGATGGGGCGGAATCAAAGCTGCGTTTGACACAGCGCAACGCTACGTCAGCATCGATGCCAAAGCGGTGCTTCCTCCGGAGTACATGGGAACACCCACGAATCATCCCTGGATACAGTTCTACGATTCGAGCGACAATATCCTCGGCAGTGTCTATTACCCGTTCGCATACGGTGATGCGGGTTACGGAACCTACCAAACCCTGAGTCTTGAAACCGGCGCCGACAATATTGCGTACGTAATCTTCTCCAGCCAGCACAGTAGTGGGCCCGCCGTTTACGGAGAATTCGACAACCTGACGTACCGGGTTGGTACTCCGGGAACGGTGCCGGAACCTTCCACTGTGCTTCTGCTTGGGGGTGGCGCGTTCGCTCTGTTGCTGAAGAAACGGTCGAAGTAGCAGTTTGTCGTTAGCTTCCCTCGTGGGCCGCACGAGCGGCCCTTTTTGTTTCTCTCTCGCATCACTGAAACGGAATAGCCAGATGTGTACACTGCCGCTCGGGTGACATATGGATAGCAAGTCATTTGGATGTGAAAGCTGTGGTTTGAGACGGCGGGCGGAACGGAAGCCAAATTCACTTCTGGCCAGAATCTGGAGATGGCACACCGGGTGGTGTCCGGGATGGAAAGCGTATCAGCGAGCCATTTCGGATGAACAGGCACGCGCGAAGAACAGCTGACGTGGGCGCTGAAAAAGATTTCGTTCTGTAACGATCCACGCTTATCTGCATTTATTCGGATGACAACCCATGCGAGACGTAATCACCATAGCCTTGATATTTCTGGTCTGGCTGGCTCTGAACCGCTGGATCTTGCCCAAACTAGGTGTTCCAACATGAGCTTCTCCCACGAATGGCCGCGGGTCGGCCAAGGACGAGCCATCTCAATCATCGTGTGAGCGGAAGTAAGGAGGAAGAGCCATGACATACAGGAAGAAATCTTCCTACTCGCCTGAGGAGCTAGACCAGCGTTTGCGCCAAGCCGCGCAGCGGCACAAGTTCGGCGTACTTCATGTGCATGATCTGAAGGCTACGCTTCAGTCGAAGGGTTTCGATCTCGGGCGGGAATGCCGAGTTTATGACGTTTGCAATCCACAGGCGGCGGTGAAGGCGCTGAACTCGGAGATGGCAGCCTCTACAGTCCTGCCCTGCAGAATCTCGATTTTCAGTGACGGCAAGGGCAGCGTGGTCGCGACCGTGCACCCGACCGACCTGCTGAAAGCAACCGGGATCAACGGCGTAGAGGAACTCGCGGCGGAAGTCGAACGCGAGATTGTGGCCATCATAGACGAAACAGTTTGAGTCAATACGCTTCTTCACAAAGGGATAGGTCGCTGCCTGCGACCTATTCTTGTTTTGCAGGCAACAATAATAAGGCTGCAAGAGCCGACATGGCGGAGTCGGGCGAAAGGCTTATCCATGGTAATTTTCCGCCCGGGTGGGGTCTAAGTCCTTGACGATGCTGGAGTGTAGCCGTTTAATGAGCTATTACATTCCCGCCTAACCAGAATTCAGCCGGGACCCGGAGACTCATGGACGGCACTCCTGCAAAAGCGGTTTTGTCCGCCGAGGAAAAGCAGCGTCTTGTCGACAAAGCGGTAGCGATGCTCGATCGAGCATATGCTCCATATTCCAAGTTTCGAGTGGGAGCGGCCATCGTTACGGAGGCCGGGAATGTTTATACCGGCTGCAACGTTGAGAATGCTTCGTATGGACTAACCATCTGCGCCGAAAGGGCAGCGATCTTCAGCGCGATAGCCGCCGAAGGTCCCAAGATGAAGCTGCGAGCGGTGGTGGTTCTCAACAGCCAGAACATGGCGTGTTCGCCGTGCGGCGCCTGCCGGCAGGTGATTTTCGAATTTGGCGCGAACGTGCTGGTAGTCTACCAGGGCAATGGCGGACTCGCCGAGGCTACAGCAAGCCAACTCCTTCCCGCAGGATTCCATTTCTGATGCGAGTGGTCGATCTCATCCGGCGAAAGCGAGACGGTGGAGAACTGTCGCGGGAAGAAATTTCGGCAATCATCGCTGAATACACAAAAGGTGCTATTCCCGATTACCAGATTTCCGCGCTTCTGATGGCGATCGTGCTGCGGAAGCTCACAAGAGCAGAACTCGCAGCACTCACCGAGGCGATGTTGCACTCGGGGCAGGTCCTGGATTTCAGCCATCTTCCGGCAGCGAAGGTAGATAAGCATTCCACGGGAGGAGTCGGGGACAAGACTTCGTTGATTCTCGCTCCGATCGTGGCGTGTGAAGGTCTTTACGTGCCGATGATCAGCGGTCGAGGACTCGGTCACACGGGCGGAACGCTGGATAAGCTTGAGTCCATTCCTGGATTCAACGTGAACTTGTCGCTTCCGGATTTTCGCCGCGTTTTGACGACGTCCAACTGCGGCCTGATTGGGCAGACAGCTGAGATTGCACCCGCAGACAAGAAACTGTACGCCTTGCGTGACGTGACCGGCACAGTGGAAAGTCCGTTTCTGATCTGCGCGTCAATCATGAGCAAGAAACTTGCCGAAGGTGTAGACGCACTGGTGCTCGACGTGAAAACCGGATCAGGCGCCTTCATGAAAAAGAAGGAAGACGCCGTTTTCCTTGCGGAGTTGATGGTCGAGACCGGCGTGCGCATGGGCAAGAAAATGGTGGCGCTGATTACGGACATGGACCAACCACTGGGGAAGATGGTCGGAAACGCGCTGGAGATCGCAGAGTGTATTGATGTGCTGAACGGCGGCGGGGCCGAGGACCTGAGAGAGCTGAGCCTGCAGTTGTCGGCGTGGATGTTTTACCTGGGCGGGCGTACGGGATCTGTTGCGGAAGGATACAAACTGGCCGAGAAGACGATCGTGTCTGGCAAGGCGAAGGAGAAGTTCCGGGAGATCATCCGGCTTCAGGGTGGCGACGAGCGAGTGATCGATTATCCCGAGAGACTGCCGCAGGCTCGCCACAAAATAGATTTCACTTCGGCGCAGGTGGGATTCGTGGCGTCGATGGATTGCGAACGGATTGGGACTGCATCGGTGGTTTTGGGCGGCGGCCGCGAAAAGAAAGAAGATGCCGTAGATCCTGCGGTGGGACTCGTGCTGCACAAGAAAGTGGGCGAAGAGGTGGGGGCAGGCGAACCGCTGTGCACGATGTACTACAACAGCGATGCACGGCTGCAAGAAGCTGTGGGAATGCTGCGTGCGGGATATCACATTGCGCCAGTTGCCCCGGAGACGCCGCGGACATTGATACACCAAATTATTGAGAGAACGGCTTAAAGGAGATATATGGGCCGCTTCGTTGGAATCCTCGGGATCATTACCTTACTCGCGCTCGGCTGGCTTATGTCGACTAACCGGCGTGCTATTCGGCTGAAGACTGTGGCTTGGGGTTTAGGCCTTCAGTTTGTGTTTGCTCTGTTCGTCCTGAAGGTGGAAGTCGGGCGGACCCTGTTCGCTAAGGCCGGACACGGTGTCGAAAAGTTTCTGGGCTTCTCGGTTGCTGGATCATCTTTCGTGTTCGGCGAACTCGGAAAGGGCTCCGCCGGCAACCTGGGATTTGCCTTCGCCTTCTACATTCTGCCGACGATCATCTTTGTGTCGGCATTCTTCGCGGTGATGTATCACTTCGGCATCATGCAGATCATCATCAAGGTCTTTGCGTGGGTGATGAAGCGAGTGATGGGGGCGAGCGGTGCGGAATCGCTTGACGTAGCGGCATCCATTTTCATGGGTCAAACCGAAGCCCCGCTGACGATCCGTCCATTCTTGCCCTCGCTTACCCGTTCCGAGTTGATGACGGTAATGACTGCGGGTATGGCGCACGTTTCGGGCAGCATCATGGCGGCCTATATTGCTTTCGGCGTAAAGGCCGAACACCTGTTGAGCGCGGTGATTATGACCGCACCGGGCACCCTCCTGATGGCGAAGATCCTTGTACCCGAAACCGAAACTCCTCTTACAGGCGGGAGGGAAGTGCCAGGAGCCCAGGCGGCTGCCGCCGAAGTGAAGCTCGAGAACGGCGAGATGGAAGAGAAGCGCGAAGCCAACGTGCTGGGCGCGATCGCGAAGGGAACATCCGATGGACTGCATCTCGCATTGAATGTGGCGGCGATGCTGATCGCTTTTATTGCGCTGATCGCGCTCGTAAACGGCATCATGGGCTGGACACACAGCCATCTGGCCTGGTTTCCTGCGAGTCTCGAGAGTGTGTTCGGGGTGATATTTGCGCCCATCGCGTGGGTGATAGGAATCCCCTGGAAGGACTGCCTGGCGATTGGCAACCTGCTAGGTACACGCATGGTGGTGAATGAACTGGTGGCGTACTCGATGATGGGTGCGCAGCAGGCCGTGCTTGATCCGCGTTCGTTTACGATCGCCACATTTGCTCTTTGCGGTTTCGCCAATTTCAGTTCTATCGGAATCCAGATTGGCGGCATTTCAGCGCTGGCGCCGAATCGGCGTAGCGATCTGGCAAAGCTCGGTTTCCGTGCGATGATTGCCGGCACCATGGCGAACCTGATGTCCGCATCGATTGTTGGCATTCTGATTGGCTAGGTTGAAATGAACACTGCGGTGGAAGTGATTCGGCAGCCCGACGAGTTTGCGAAAGCGGAGCAGGCCGCGGAGTACATCCGTTCGCGAACTTCGCTGAAACCGCAGATCGCGCTTGTGCTCGGGTCTGGCTTGGGACCTTTTGCGGACCAAATGGTTGATGCCGTACGCATCTCTTATTCGGATATCCCAAACTTTCCGCGTCCAAGTGCGCAGGGGCACGCTGGCAAGCTAGTCATCGGCAAAGTCGGTGACGTGCCGGTTGCGGCTATGCAGGGTAGAGTCCACTATTACGAGGGACTCCCGTTACGCGAGGTGATCTTCCCGATGCGTGTTTTCGGGCGCCTTGGCGTGAAAGCTGCCATCATCACGAACGCCGCAGGGGGGATCAACACTAGTTATCAGCAGGGGGCCCTGGTGGTTCTAAGCGACCACATCAACCTGCAAGGGTCGAATCCGCTCATTGGGCAAAACGACGAAAGATTCGGTCCCCGCTTCCCGGACATGACCCGCGTCTATTGGAAGCCATATCGCCAAGCGGCCCTGGAAGAGGGAAAGCGTCTTGGCATCAGTGTTGCCGAAGGCGTGTACCTCGCGGTTACCGGACCGAGTTATGAAACGCCAGCGGAAATCCGCATGTTTCGAACATGGGGTGCTGACGTGGTCGGTATGTCCACGGTGTCAGAAGTCATCGCGGCATCGCATATGGGTATTCGAGTGCTGGCGATATCGTGCGTTACGAATATGGCTGCCGGAATTCTGGACCAACCGCTGAGCCACCAGGAAGTACTCGAAACGGGCGATCGTGTAAAGGGTGCTTTTATGTCTTTGCTACAGGCTGTGATTCCACGAATGGCAGCCGACCTGAAGAAAAATGACTAAGACTCACATCATCGCAATCGCAGGTCCATCGTGTGCCGGGAAAACCGAAACATCGAAGGTGGTCGCGCGCAAGCTGAATGCCCCTATTCTGAGCCTAGACAGCTACTACCGGCCGCTTGATCATCTTTCCTTCGAAGAACGTACGAAGTTTAACTTCGACGAGCCTGCGGCCCTTGATCACGAGTTGCTTATCCAACAACTTGCCGAAGCCGCTGGCGGCAAGACGGTCCACGCACCGGTGTACGACTTCGTGGCACATTCGCGTTCGCCGCAGATCGAAACCATCGAGCCCGGCGCGTTCCTTATTCTCGAGGGCCTGTTTGTTCTCTGGTGGGATGACGTGAGGAATCTCTGCGATACGACGGTGTATGTTGACGCTCCGGATGAACTTTGCCTGGAACGACGGAAGTACCGTGACGTTCGCGAACGTGGCCGCAGCGTTGAGTCAGTGGTTCGCCAATATGAGCAGACGGTGCGCCCGATGGCGGCGAAGTACGTGTGGCCGACGAGGAAACTGGCGCAACTGGTTGTTTCTGGTACTGACTCGCTGGAGCACTGCGCCGCGCAGGTGTTGCAGACAGCTAAGGTGAGTAAGTCTGAATTCGCTACAGCCGATTAAGCTATTGATTCGCCGAATCCGGCGTTTCACTGCTGATTGAGTCGCGAGGTACTGCCAGTATCCCGCCAATGCCCGCGGCAGCGAATATTTGTTTCGGTAGGGCATCGTTGCCTGCCCACGCTACAGCTTCCTTTGGATCCCCACAGGCGGTAATGACCAGGGTTGTTCCTGGTTTTACGCGATGGACTTTCCGTGCGATTACCAATAGTTCCCCCTGCTGGGACGAGATGTATATCCGCTCGCGGAAGGGAATCACCGAGTAACGAGAGTCTGTTTTCTGGACCGGGTGCACCGCGTAACATTTCGACTTCACCTGAAATTGTGTGCTGGTACTGACGGAAGCTTTCCCGTAATCCAATGCAGCCCACCCGTCGTGCATCTGTGTCTGGCTCATTCCGAGCAATCGAAACGAAGTGCCGTCACTTGCGAGTATATCGGTGAAATGTTCCGACAAGGTCCTGACACTGTCGCCATCTACAACTGCGGCACCGCTTGAGAAATGTTCGCCATTAAGGGTGGTATCTGAGGTTGCGTGGATCGTGCCAACAGGGCGGCGCATCGTCTGAGAAAGCGAACCAGTTACCAGCAGGGCCGTGAGAGCAAGAGGAAGTAGGAAAAATCGAAGCACCGGATAATGGTAAATCGTCGCTTACGTTAAGAAGCACGAAAACGAGCTATAGAAGCTATCTTTCGGATTCCACAATGGGAACGACGCATTCTGATTGCCACAGTTACGGCTGCGTCAGCGAGGGATCATTACTCCCGGGGGGTAGATAGATCCGGGAAGGCTACGGCGATAGGCGTGAGGTAGTCTCACTGGATTGCGGCGCTTTGAGGCAACTTCATCCGATTTATGCAAACTGGTGGCTTGCGCGCGTACCGTGTAGCGGCCCAAGACCTTTACGTCGGCAACGGCGTTGCTGTACGTCTGGGTCCAAATGCCGTCCATAAGATTAAAGAGGACGACGACTTCCACACCGCGTACCCACCAGGAAGGAGACTTTGCGAGTTGCCCTTGAATTTTACGAATCAGAAAACTATGTGGGTCGACCCAAGCACGGCCGTCGATGAGACCGGGTTCCTTTCTCTTGGGTTTGATCTCAAGAACGTGGCACTTTACGCCCTCGACTATGTCTTCTCCTACGTAGGAGAAATCATAGTTATCCCGAACAATGGCGGTGGGTGGAGTGGATAGTCTTTCTGCTGCAGATTCGTGATCCAGGATCTTGCGAACCACCTTTTCCCCGCGATCGTTGCCCTTCGATTCTAAGATCTTGTATTCACGTTCGTGGGGCGGAACGACGTTGATTTGCGCTGTTACCTCAGAGGTAGGTTTCTGCTCATCGCCGTGGTACATGCGGTACTCGCGCGTAACCAGGAATGGAACGCTGCCTTTTGATTCCAGCCGGGCAGCTTCCATGTGAGCGACGATTTCGTCGAGCGGCATGGAACCAGTTTGGGCGTAAAGGTATGGCTGAAAGATAAATAGCCACAACCATGCGCTCCAACGGATTTTGCCCAACTTGGCTCGCACATCTACTCCCGACGCAAGTTCGCGTCTTGTCACTTAGAAGCAGAATCTGCGGCTTGAGGCAGCCCAAGATTAAGCAAAAAGGTGGGTAGTACTAAGGCCTATGTGTCTGATCAGGGTAGCTTTAGGCTTTCCGCAACTCGGAAATGGGCAGGACAGAATTCATGGATCCCGAACGAAACCCCTGAAGATCGAGGGTCACATAGTCAAAACCCAGTCCCTTGAAGATCCTGACTAGTTTGGCAGCCATGTCGATATCCAGAGCTCGGGGCAGTTCTTCGCGGGCGATCTCGATACGACAGATGGCACCGTGATGGCGAACGCGAAATTGACGGAATCCGATGGATCGAAGGGCTTCTTCGCCGGCCTCAACCTGCGCCAGCGCCTCCTTGGTGACAGGACGCCCATACTCGATACGGGACGACAGACACGCAGAGGCCGGTTTGTCCCAAATAGCGAGGTTGGCTTCGCGGGCAAGTTGCCGGATTTCCGCCTTGGTGAGTCCGGCTTCGAGCAGTGGAGCGATTACGCCGTGCTTTCGGGCAGCGTTCTGGCCAGGACGGAAGTCGGATTGATCGTCGGCATTCACGCCATAAGCAATGGCAGCGAATCCCTTTTCAGTCTGGTAGGTTTCCATAACGCTGAATAACTCGTCCTTGCAGTGGAAACAGCGCTGGGGATCATTCCGGACGTAGTCGGGGTTCTGCATCTCGGAGGTGCTTACTACTTCAAGGGGAATGCGGTGTTCGCCCGCAAAGGCGATTGCCGCACGAAGGTGTTCGCGAGCCAGGGAAGGCGAGTCGGCAATGACTGCGAGCATCTCGTTGCCCAAGACACGGTGCGCTTCGAAAGCCAAATAGGCGGAATCAATGCCACCGGAATAGGCAATAAGAAGAGGCCGATGTTGACTCAAAGAATTGCGAAGCAGTTCGTGTTTGGCAGCAAGTTTCACTGTCTAATGTTAACAAGTGAAAAGTAAAATGGGGCCGTTTCGCGGAGATTTGGTTTTTGTAGCCGAAGAGGCTACCCTATGAGCATTCCAGCGGCGAGAAGCTCAAGTGGCGCGGTAGCCAAGTGGTAAGGCAGAGGTCTGCAAAACCTTTATTCGCCGGTTCGATTCCGGCCCGCGCCTCCATTTTTTCTCGCATTTAGCTGATAAATCAATCACTTACATTTTGAGTACTTTAGTGCTCCTTCGCCCTTAATGGGCGGGAATAGGGCATATTTGGGAGACAAAGCGGACAAAAAGCGGACAAGCGTTGGGACAAGATTCGCCTAGGCGGTAATGCATCTTCCCCGGTGAGTTGTGCACCGGAGGACCCGGCCAGTTACGTCAGCTTGTTGCAGCACCGCAGGCAAGCGGAGCCGTCACTCCAGTCACGATTTCAATTCCGAGAACGTTCTGGAGAGCTATCAGCGAGGACGGTAGCTGTCCGCCCAACACCAGCAGCACTTTCGCGTTCACTGGAAGCAGTAATGTCTTTTGCTCTGCTTCAATCAGTGCTTGGTACTTCACACACTGAAACATTCCCCGGGCAATGTCGGTTTCGTCCGACCTAACGCCCTTGACTTCTATGCCGACCCATTGCGTCCTGCTTTTAAACAGCACGTCGATAATGTCAGCCGAAGCGAACTCGTGCTCAACCAGAACGTGGAAGTGAGCACCGAGCCCCACAGTTTCAGGGTTCGCTGCAACATACTCCTTCAACCTTCGGTGTTCTTCACCTTCACCCGTCCCATACGCGCCGGTGTGGCTCCTTACTCGTGCTGACAAGGGTGACGGAAGTTTAGCGAGGGCAGCTTTCGCTGGGGGTAGCCCGAATTCGGTCAGTACGCGGTCCCAATCTGGGAACGTGTAAACCTCCGTCAGCATCATGTCGAGAATCTTTCGCCGTTGGGCTGGATTGCAGCGACGGTAGGCGTCTGGATTTTTCAAAAACAAATCGAAGCCTTCGCCGGGCATATTTGTCGATTTGTTAATGACTAGGGACTGAAGCTTAGGAATCTCGAGGTTCCACTTCGTTGAAAGATTGCGCAGTTCGCCGCCGATTGCGCCGAGTGGGTAATTTAGTGTCCGCGCATTTGAAACTCCGATTTCCCGCGCCAGTTCGGAGTAGTAGATAGGTTGTGCAGCCCTCGCTTGTCGCACTAAGATTGGCAAAATTTGACGAGCCCGTTCGTGGTAAAGCTCCGTTCCGCCAACAAAGCCACCCGAAGTCGCCGTGACTGTTTCAGTAGCCATCAGAAAAGTTCTAACTACCGTTTAGGACAAGACATTTTGTACCAAGAGGCCCTGCTCAGACTAGTGTAACGAGTGGGGCTCGCTTTCTTGTGTCGAGGAAGTCGTTACTGCGACCGTTTCCAGAATGCGCCTCTTGGATCATGTCCACTGACGGAGATTTCCCGTAAGCAGCTCGTTAGTCACGCCGCCTGAGCCTCTTGACAGAATCTAAATTATCTTAAGAGCCTGTTCTTGCGCTAAAGTCGCACCTCATCAGACCTGTGACAGAGGAACACCAGCTTTGGAGTGTCGCTCTCGATGGGAAGGATTATCGACTAAAAGCAAAGAACTCGCTTGTTCCATTTTCGTAACAAAGGCCACAACTTTCTTGTGAAGCAGCTACTCTGTGTGATAATGCGCACCGATTTCCGCAGAAGTCGGAGGCTTGCATGTTTCGATGGGGTGTTGTTGTCCTTCTCCTTTCCGTACCCGCCTTTACCCAACAGTTAGCGTCCGCACTCGGGACCACTTACTCCCTTAACGACGCTCAGCTCACTGGGACTGCCAGCGTCATTACAGGATCGGAATCTGAATCCACGTCCATCACGCTCATAGCGCGACGCGATGGCAAAAGCCGAATTGATCTCGGCACACGCGGAGAGATACGCTCCAACAGCGCCTCCGCCCCCCAAGCCTTCTTCCGAACCGACAGTCAATGGTATGAATCTCCCGCCCACAATGCCTGGACCGAGGCCAATTGGTTCTTCCCGGCGCTTTCCACCCTTGTTGCCCCGCAAGAGCGTTCTGCCACAGTCGTATCATCGACTAGCGGAACGCTGCGCACGTTCCTAAATGTTACGAACCAGAAGCCAGCCCAAATCGAGCTAATCAAAAAACTCAGTGCGACGGAATATATTCTCGATCAGTCCGGACTCCCCGTTGTCATCCGCTACAACATCCACCCCGACGATGATTTCGGAACCAACATCCCGGTTGAAGTCAGGCTTTCCGACTACCGCGACGTTAACGGCGTGAAAGTTCCATTTCGCATCCAGCGGCTTCTTAGTGGAAGCCTTGAACTGGACATCACCATTTCGTCGGTAACAATAAATCCGGGGACATCCGATTCGGCTTTCGCGGTTCGATAACGGAGAACACGAAAATGAAAACCTGTGCAATCATCTCGATCATCGCTTTTCTCGCTGTCTCTGCGTTTGGCCAGACGGTTACCGGGCCTGCTCCGTCCACCAGCCAACAATCAAACGTCTTCGACAGTGTGAACCTTGGAAGTCTAAATGTGTATTTCGACATTCCTGTGATCAACAAGGCTGGACGAGGCATTCCGTTCGTGTATTCAGTGACCTACAACAGTTCGATGTGGAAGAAGGTTGCTGTCGGGACCTCCGTGTCTTGGCAACCGACCACTAAATGGATGGGTTGGTCCGCCATAAAGCCGCTGCCCGAGGGCTACATCCTTTCCAAATCTGCACAGAAGAAATGCACGCCAGACGGAGGAGGTTGGTACTACTACAACGAATACACGTTGTCAGCATATGTCGACAGATCTGGAGTCAGCCACCCTTTTAATCTTGTGCTGGATACCGACTTTGATAACGAATGTAGTCCGTATCCAGATTGGGGCCAGGCATCGAGTCTCGACAGCCCCGCACTTCGCATTTCCGCCACAGGAGGATGGCCTACAGCCGTGGTGACCACGCCCGAAGGGCACATCCTTACTGTACCCGTTGTGAGCCCTCTGCAAATACCCGCGCCGGCAGCCGCGATACTGCGCAAGGATGACAATGGAAACAAGATAACAACTCCTGACGGCGCTAATTTTATCGATACTTTGGGCAAGACGGCGTTAAGCATCTCCGGCACGAACCCGGTACTGTACACCTATACGGACCCGGATATCATTTCAAATCCCAATGGTGGTCCGACGACCCAATCCAGCGTTAAGGTCTACTACTCCTCAATTCCCATAAGAACTTATTTCCAATGTTCAGGAGTTGGGGAGTACGGGCCGATTAACTATGACTTGCCAACGAGCATACAGTTGCCTGACGGCACCGCTTACTCAATTGCCTACGAGGCTAGCCCCGATCCCAGCTATCCAAATGCAAAGACGGGGCGAATCGCTTCTATAACATTGCCGACAGGAGGAGTGATCACCTACAACTACTCCGGACCGAATGCGGGTATCGTTTGTGCGGACGGCAGCACGTCTGGTCTTGTAAGAACTACTTCGCCTGGAGGAACATGGACTTATCAGCGCAATCTCGTGTCGGGAACGAAATGGCTCACCACCGTCACGGACCCCGCCTCGAACCAGACCCTTGTCAACTTCCAAAAGGTAGCCGCAAGCGAAGGCAGTACCTACTTAGAAACCAAGCGGGTCGTGTATTCGGGGTATTCCACGGCAAATCCCGCTGTCGTCCTGCAAACGAATGAAACCTGCTACAACAACAGCACTCCCGATTGCACGGCAACAATGGTCAGCCTCCCCGTTTCAAGTGTTTCGTCGTTCACCAGGCTGCCAAACTCAACTGGGAAGACTTCGCTGCGTACCGCTGCCTTCGATCCCTCTACAGGTGCTCCGACAGATATCCGTGTGTACGATTTCGGAACCGCCGGTTCAGGAACCGCTGGCACTCGTCTAAGCAAGACGGAAATTGGCTACGCTACTTTCACCAATGGCATCACCGGTAAACCAGCAACGGTCAGGGTGTTCGACGCCAACGATATCCTCAAAGCAGAAACAACGTATGCGTACGACGGGGTTCCTCCGGATGCTAGCAACATCACTGTCCAACACGATACTGTTTCAGGTTCACGTGGAAATCTCACGAGTGTGAGCCGCTCGACTGGAACGGGAACCCTCACGACCACCTATAGGTATTTCGATACCGGCAATCTCAAGTCCGTTACTAATGGACTAACGCCTGATACAGACCCGACCACAACCTATACGTATGGTGCCTGTGAAGGCGCTTTTGCTACACAGGTAAGTCTACCGTTGTCGCTCGGCACATCAAGTGCCTGGAATTGCGATGGTGGCGTGATGATGAGTTCCACTGACGAAAATAATCAGCAGACCACATATACGTATGGAGATGGCAATCGTTGGATTGCTACCCGAATTGACACGCCCGACGGCGGCCAGGTCACAACTCAGTACAATCTTGCAAGCAGTCCGAAGCACATTATTCAAACACAGAAGCTCGACGCAACAAAATCAACGTACCTCCAATCCAATATCGATGAATTCGGGCGAGTGAAGCAAACCATCAAGACTGATTCGGGCGGTTCCGCTCCGATCTTTACCGACACAACATACGACGCCTTCAGTCGCGTAGCCACTGTCTCGAACCCCTACATGAGTACGTCGGACCCGACCTACGGACTAACGCAGTACGCCTACGATGCTTTGGGCCGACAAACGACTATCACCAACCCCGATGGAACGACCAAGACGCTCGCTTATGGCGGCTCCGCCGTTACGGTAGCTGACGAAGGGTACAACAGCTCTGGTGGAAAGGTGAGCAGAACCATGCAGTATGATGCGGCTGGTCGGTTGAAGTCTGTGTGCGAGATCACGCTTGGCATCGCATGGAATCAGGATAGCGCGGCCCCGTGCGGAATGGACCTCACCGCTACAGGTTTTACCACTACTTATGAATACAACCCGCTGGGTAACTTAACTTCGGTCATCCAAGGCACCCTGCCAGTTCGGGCTTATGCTTACGATATGCTTGGCCGTTTGACAACCGAGTCAAATCCCGAGATCGCGGGGAATGTCAGTTACAGCTACAATTCGAGAGGCGACCTCTATCAGCGGGTTCGGCGTGCTCCAAATCAGGACGGCACCGCCACTGTTACCACCACTTATACCTACGACGTTTTACATCGGCTAACTGGGATCGGCTATTCCGATGGCACTCCGAGTCGGACATACACCTACGATCAGACTTCAGCCAAGGGGCTATCCAACCTGCTCGGCAAGGGCAGGCTTACCGACGCTTCTTCGACTTCGTCAGGAACCGTGTTCTCCGACACCGTTTTTCGCTACGACGCAGTCGGCAGGGTGAGCGCAAGCGCATCGTGTACTCCTACTACTTGCTCGGGTGGATCGAATACTTACATCGGCCAGTACAGCTATGATCTGGCCGGAAACATGCTCTCAAATGCGAGTCCGCTGGGTGGATACACTCTTGGCTACGCCTACAACGCGTCCCAGCAGTTGACTGCGGTAACTAGTACTTTAGCTGATAGCACGCATCCAGGTACTCTCGTGTCAAACATTTCCTACAATCCTCTTGGCCAGATGATTTCCGCAACATACGGGAACGGGATTACCTTGGCGCGAAGCTTCGACAACCTGGGACGCTTGCGCACGCTCACGGACGGTTCTGTTTATTCGATCGGCGGTCCAGCGCCTAACAACACCGTGACGTACTACCCAAACAGCAATATCAGGCAAGTTATCGATTCTAGCAACGGATCGTGGACCTATGGCTACGACGAATTCAACCGGCTTGCTTCGGCGTCGAAGGGCGGAGGCGACAACTTCACCTACGACTACGATCGCTACGGAAACCGCTGGCACCAGAACGTGAACGGAACATCGAGTCCAAGCTACGTCTTCATCAACAACCGGATTTCAGGAAGCAGCATCTCCTACGACGCCGCCGGCAACATCACGAACGACGGCAATCACACCTACGCCTACGATGCCGAGAACCGCCTGATCTCCGTTGATAACGGCGCGACGGCAACGTATCAATACGATGCATTGGGTAACCGTATTCAGACTACTGTCGCAGGTGTCGCCCGCGAGTTCCTTTACGACGCCCAAAACCGCATGGTAGCCATGATGCGCTCCAGTCCTCGTGTCTTCGACCGTGGCGAGATCTTCGCCGGTGGCTGGCGGATCGCGACCTATACCTGGAGCAACACGCATTTCAATCACGCCGACTGGCTGGGTAACGTTCGCGTCCGTACCGACGCCTCGGGTGCGGTAGTCAGCACCTACAACAACCTGCCGTTCGGCGACTGCCTGGACCAGAACGGTGGCAGCGCCTGCGACGGCCAAGTCGGCTACACTCCGGTTCACTTCACCGACCAGGATCGAGACACCGAAACCGGCCTCGATCACTTCATGTTCCGGCAGTACGCGTCGGTGCAGGGCAGGTGGATGAGTCCCGATCCTGCGGGAATGAGCGCTGTTGATGCAGCGAATCCGCAGAGCTGGAATCGATACGCGTACGCAGGGAATAATCCGATAACATTCGTGGATCCGCTGGGGCTTCGGCGGGCCCGCTTTAGATGGTCGGGAGGCGGTGACGGCTATGCCTGTTACATTGACGATCACCCCGCAGCCTGCGGTCAGGCATTCGACCTAATCGTCTCTGGAGCTGCGTATCCTGAGACCTTCGGGGGTGCACGCTGTTTTGAAAGAGACGGGCAGGTCTGGTGTGGAAACTCTGAAGATTCTGAACCGTTCAAACTTATAAACGTTGTAGACTACTTTGCATCACTGCCGCCAGGCTTGCTCGAACTCTGGAATGTTGATCCCGTTAAGAGGCCAACGGATTGTAGGTATGTCGATCCGTCTTCGGCGTCCGTTGAGACTATCAACCGAAATCGCGCCTGCGGTTATTACGATCATGATTAATATGAGGGGAGGGTTTCTATTGTGAAGTTACTAATCTATGTTGGACTCGGCTTTGTCGTTTTAGTTGCGGGAGCTCTTCTGCTCACACGAGCTCCCGCACCTGAGAGCCACCCTGCTATTTTGTTCCTTTTAGTCATCCTGTTCGGCATTGCGCCTCTGGGAGCATTCTGGATGATGTATATGTCCATACGGTACGAGAAAAATCCCTTCCCAATGTTACTTCTTGCTTTTCTTATCCCATTCGCGTTCTTGTGGTACTACATGGAACGGGTTCGACCGGGAAAAGTTGGGAGAACACAAGGTTCTGCTTAGGACTGGTGCGTGCCCCCGTCAATAGAAGGAAGGGCTGGTGGACCAACTGACGCGTTAGTTATACAGCTTCCGTTCCCCATCTTCACGTCCACCTTTTAGGACGTGAAGGTGGGAGGCCACCGCACTCCCATCCCGCAGGGGCGTGGATCAACGACACCAAACGTTCGCGTTCACTGGATTGCTTTCCTGAAGCTATGTAGGTGGCGAAGACACGACATCCGCCGGATCTCGAAACCCTGTCGTTGTCAAGGGCGTGGATATTGGCGGACGCTGCTTCCGCTCTTCCGCCGCATCCCCCACGCGGACCGACGACCGGAATGCCGCGATGGCGCCTCCACTGCATGCAGGACGCCCCAAGAGCACGTCCTAGGCCGGCCAGAGCGTCTTTGACGTGTACAGCCTCTCCCAAGCCCCCTCTCAACGGCAGCAAGTACAACATGTTGCGAGTACAGCACAGTTCTAAACGAAAAGGTTCGTATCGGCGGAAACGGCTGATCTCGATGCCCTAGGATTCGACAAGATGGAAGGGGCCGTTGGGGGCCGCCCCTTTTATTGTTATCGGTGAGATTAGAGCTTCTTCGGCGGTCTTGGCCTGTGAAGCCCGATGTGCCACTGATCAAAACGGACACTTGCAGGTTTGTAGGTCACGTGCGGCCTGGCGGTCACGTACCCGAGTGATCGCCGCCTCGGCCGCTTCGACCGATCCGTAACGCTTCTTACCTTTGCAGCACTCCGCCAGAGACCTTGCAAGGGCATCAGGCGGCTCCGTGCTGCACGGCGTGTTGGCGCAGAATGTACCTCGTCCTCGAGATGTACTGTAGATCATGTAGCCTCTGAAGAAGATCAGACGTCTCGCGGGGTTGGCGCATGATCGTCAGTTCGGCCTTTCCGCTTTACACGTAGAGTGCTGCTTCTCTACATCCGCGAGTACGACTTCGTAACGCTCCATTGCGGCTTTCTTATGGGTGGCAGTGGGATGCAGGTACTTTTGCACGACCCGCAGCGAGTTGTGGCCGAGAATGGCAGCGATGGTCGCAAGATCCACACCTGACTCTCCTAAGCGTGTTGCGAAGGTATGGCGCCAATCGTACAAAACAAACGACAACGGTACGCGGTGATCGTTGCCTGCACAGACGGCGTCATGTGCTCGGTTGAGACGTTGGAAATCAGCTTTTCGCGCAATCTCGGGTTCCTACAACCCGAAGTAAGCAAGCCGTGATGGCAAGGGGCAATCATCTGCGGTATTAATCGCGAACCACTGCATCATGGCGGCCGCGTAGCAGCGAGAGGGCGAAACCTGCAAATGCGCCCAGCCAGGCAGCGATTGCTACATATACAAACACCCGCGGGATTCCCAGCAAGAACTGGAGATTCATAGCATCAGCAATCTGCCAGGTTGCTACCGTGTACATCCCCAGCGGGAACACCGCTCCCCAATAAAGCGGGTCGTACGTTAACGGGAACCTCTTGTACAGGTGCCGCCAAATCGCAAGAATCACCAGCATCGGCAACCACCATGTGGCGGTGGCCCAAAAGAACACACTGAATCCTTTAAGGAATGGCAGCATCTCCGACAGAAATGCCGCATGACCAGCGTTCTTGATAAGACCCGCTCCGGCCAGAGTCGATATTGCCATTGCACCCATGTTGATCCAGTACGGAGGCATCAGATCGGAGGGCAGGAAGCGGAAGAAGGTATAGCGATAAAAAATTAGCGAGATTACCCAGATGTAGAGCATGCCGCCGCACAGCCAGAGTGACAATGATAGGAACAACAATTCCTCTGTGTGCGTCGGAAATCGAGGTGAAAGTAGTGTGCCCAGACTGGATACCGCTTGTGTCGCGACTACAGCTATCAACCAACCACCGTGTATTCCGTCTGCCAGAGACGGTTTGTCCTCCTTGACTGTTAGGCCCGTGAAGATGGCGTACATGAACCCAGCCCAGAGCGGTAGCGTAAGCCAGAAGAGCGCAGTCGCTGGGCGGAATGCCTCGAAGATCAGGATTAACTGACGTCCCAATACACTCGTGCCCGCGACGATGGTGAAGAAACCGGGCCCTCGCTGATGGTCGGTCAGATCGCGGAACAGAGCCTTCGGATAAAGGACGAGTCGCGCCAACGTGAGAAGCCAAAGCGTGCAGAACACAACGACATTGACGACGGTAAGCGCAGTCGCCAAAAGTGGTTTTCCCGTTAGCTCGCAAGCGATTGCCACGATGCCGGTCGCCATGACCATCGCGAAGTATGCAGGATGGAGAGTCTCAACAGCACGTGCGAGACTCCGCCATCGAGGTGCAGCCGTTGTGTTCGCCATCAGATGAGGCATTGGCATCGAAGAACCCGATATTGCCGAATGCCAAGCATACCCTGAGTTGGCGTTGGTCCGGCGACTATCGCTGGGAGATTGGTAACAATAGGTCTTCCAGGAAGAATGCTGAGAGTTCTGTTCGGCTCCGTAGCCCAGACTTGCGATATACGGCGAGCGCCTGCTGTCGAATGGTCGTCTCACCGGTCGATCTGATCGATGCAATTTCTTTATGCGTAAGTCCCTTCAGTAATAGGAGTCCGACTTCTCGCTCGGCTGGAGTAAGCGTCCAGCGCTCAAACTGGCGATCAATTGCTTCTCCGAGACCCCGAAGGGCTTCGTGCGCTTCCTCGCGGAACCGTTGAGCCTCTCGTTTGGCGGCCTCAAGGTCTACGCGTAAAAGCTTGGCCTCCCGCTGAACGAGATTGAATCGGCGCCACATGAGTGCCATTCCGATAACGGCGAGCGCCATGACGAATCCCTCGGCTAGCACATGGGACGGCATGGTACCGGAGCGGTAATCTATTGCAATGTCAATGCCGATGAGCACGGCAATGACCGCAAACAGCGCCATGGCTAATGATGTCGGCAACGATCCAACATTCGTTCGAAGAGGCAATTCAACTCTATCGTCTTCCACGACTTACACCTCACTTACGTTCGTGCGATGACAACGTTAACGTCCCGTGGCTATCTTCACCATGCGCGTTTTCATTATGCGCCAAAGTGGAGGAAAACACCGTGACGTCAACACCTTTGCATCCAGCGCTTGTACACCTGCCTCTCGGCTTAGCCTTCATAATCCCGCTACTGGCCATCGGCTTCGCTTGGGCGATTTGGACTGAACGCATCCGTGCCCGAGGTTGGTTGCTTGTAGTTCTGCTTCAGGTGGTGCTGGTTGGAGGCGGCATCCTGGCGGTGAACACCGGTGAGCGAGAGGAGGATCGGGTGGAGTCTACCGTCCCGAAGCAGGCGCTAAAAGAACATGAATCCTTCGCAACTCAGTTCGTCTGGTTGAGCGGCATAACCCTGGCCGTCATGTTGGGTGCCGCAGTGTCCCGCCGCCCCAGTGTGCTGAAGGCGGCAACGGCGGCAGCAGTGATCGGCAGCTTTCTCGTCGCAGGTGCAGCCCTGCGCGTTGGCCATGCCGGCGGACAGCTTGTGTATACGTACAACGCCGGTGCTGCCTACGGCGCAAACGCCGGGAATAAAGACACTCTAATGGATCCGCGCTCAACGCAAATGTCGCACATGAATGCGTCTGCCGAACATCATGATGATGATTGATTTACGTTATACAACCGGAGGTGCGGCCTCGACTGCTTAGTGCATGAGTGAATGTTTACACCAACCGATCCGAACTCCACCTCAGAAGAGCCAAACGTATGAACTAAAACAGAAAGGAGTGAGCCCCCTGCTGTCGTGGGGTTCACTCCCAATCCGCGCTTTACGTACTAAAGCTCTTCCACTACTTCGCTCACTGCAGTTTTCGTCTCCGTAAAGCAATAGCTGCGAGACCAGCCAAGCCGGTGCCGAATAACGACATTGACGCCGGTTCAGGAAGTCTAGGAGGAGCGATGTCTCCGCCGCCGAGTCGAACCTGCCGCAGATCGTCGAATGTGGCACCGTTGATCGCGGTGAGCGCGATCGATGAAATTAGCTGGCCGTTTATCGCGGTGACAGTGAAGAAGTTCTCACCATTCGCGTCGACGGTGAAATCGTCCTCGAAAAAGCCACCACTGATATTGATGCCCTCGACGTGAATAACGGCGCTCCCGCTTGTCCCGGCGTTGATGTTGAAAACGGAACGGGTGAAAGTACTTCCCCCCGCAAGACCAAACATGATCTGGTAGAACGGATCGTTACCCGTGCCGCCGGAGACCGTTGCTTGCCCCGAAGGGTTGGCATTGAGCAATTGACTGCCGCTCGTCGAGGTGAAATTGACGAGAAGATTGTTAGCGCCAACGGTGCCGGTCACCGTCAGAACGTTGGTGGCCGGGTTCAGGAGAACGTTATCCGTCCCCTGGTTGTTGACACCGGAGACCACGACAATATCGGCAAACGCTGGAAGCGCAAGACCGAAGGTTAGGGCTAGGAGGGCCACGACAAGGCTGGCCTGTTTCAGGAAATGGAGCGCTCGGAATCCTGCCATGCTACCTCCACGGAACTGGTTGGATTAAATGAGCACGTTTTGGCCCACGTGCATTCTTGTTACGACTCTTATCTTTCAAGGATTTAGCGTGGGCGAAAACAAAATCGGATTGGATGATGCTGCAAACTTTTGCGCAGGAGAACGGAAGCGCTATGGTCAATCAAACGCTGCCGCTCCGAATCGATCTATTAGACGTGCTGAATCGACGTGGCGCGGAATGTTCCTGATTCGCGATTACTTTCCGCAGCTTCTTCTTGAACGGAAGCGCTGATCTCTCCGGCAGCCGTCAACCTAGGGAATTTTCTCCGCTTCCCGCCCCCAATTTGGCGAGAAGCCTTGCGCGGACGTATCGGTAGCGCTTGCTATTGCACATCGTCGAGCCAAGACAATGCTCTCATTGCGGAGGGAAATCCTAAGGTCGTGATCGCTAGCAACGAGACGTGTTCTAGCTCTTCTCTGGTGACTCCACCTTCCACTGCATGCCGGACCGCAGAATGGGTCGCACCTTCCAGCCCAGCACCGATCGCAAGCGCGACCTTAACCAGCCTTCGTGTTTTCTCATCCAGTGGTCCGCCTGTGTGACATTGATCGGCCAATTGGCTGAACGCGGTCCACACTTTGGGATAACTGCGGCGGAATTCCTCGTTGTGTTCCGTAGGCTTTGGCATTAGGCACCTCTCGAGAGGATAAGCAATACGCAGCGCGGAAGTTTATCAAAGACACGCCTGCCGACCGTGACATAAGTCATATCACCCGAATCCTAGAATGAAAGTGACGCGTTCGGACATTTCGGCACCTCGCATCTGGTCTTCATTCTTCGTAACACGCGGAGGTAAGTGGCTCTGCGAATGCGGAGGGCAGAAATGGACGATGCGTCTGTGTACTTCGGCGTGGTATGTCGACGCTGCGGTGAAAGAATTCCTCTTCTGGAATTGGAATCCGGTCCGCACATCGCTGGCTGGGCGCTGCCAGCCGTAAAACCATTTCATGTGGTGTGCCCGTTGTGTCAGAGCAGGCAAGACTATAAGGCCCGACAGGTCATCGTATTTTCCGGTCCACCACCTGACCGAAGCTTTGTTGTCCATCCTGCATTCAGAAAAATCTGATCGTGACATTTGTCATATGCAAAGGCCCCAAGAAATTGATAAATGCTATTCCACACTGGCCGGGCCTCATTCGCACATGGAATATCGTATCGCGATATAGAGACACGGGAGGTTCGGGTGAACCCTGAATTCCGCACTGAATTACTGGATCGGCAGAGTAGAACGAACGTTCGATCAATCATCATTTGCGTGCAGCTCGTTGTCCTTGCTCTTTGTGCTGCCGCGCCCGCGCAATCACCCGCCGATTCCTTCCGTCAAAGCTGTGCCAGTTGCCACACGATTGGCGGCGGCCGCCTGGTCGGTCCCGATCTCAAGAACGTCACTCAACGGAAAGACCGCGCATGGCTGACACAGTTCGTGCAAGGACCTAAGGCGGTAATCGATTCGGGCGACCCGTATGCGGTGCAACTTCAAAAGGACGCTCAAGGCGTCGTGATGCCCACGTTGGGCCTTGACGCTGCTCGAGTACAAGCGCTGCTTGCCCTGATTGAAGCGGAGTCGAAGCTGCCAAAATCACAATTTGCCGGAACGCAGATCAGTGATCGTCCGTTTACGTCACGTGACATTGAAACTGGCCGAGCCATTTTCACCGGGACCCAAGCGCTGCGCAACGGCGGGCCCGCCTGCATTTCCTGCCACACCGTCCGTGGTCTTGGCGGCCTAAGTGGTGGAAGGCTGGGGCCTGACTTGACGTTGGTTTACGAGCGCCTGCAAGGACGGAAGGGATTGGGTGCATGGATGACGAACCCGGCAAGTCCGACGATGACTCCGACCTTCAAGAAAACTCCGCTGCACGGCGATGACATTCTTCCACTGCTGGCCTATTTCGAATCCACTGCAAAGAACGGCGGCAGCGACGACACGACCGCGCGTCTGAACTTTCTGCTGATCGGAATGGGAGCCACTGTGATCGGATTGGTCGTCCTTGATGGGGTATGGAAGAAACGATTTCGCGGCGTGCGCCGCCAATTGGTCAACAACTCAAGAGGTGACAAGTGAAGACGCGCGACGCGATTTCCTGGATTAAGGACGAAGTCGATCCACGACTGAGGAGTTGGGAAGAGTTCTACCGGAACCGTTGGCAGCACGACAAGATAGTGCGTTCCACACATGGGGTTAACTGCACTGGCGGATGTTCCTGGCAGATTCACGTTAAGGACGGGATCGTGACGTGGGAGATGCAGGGGTTGGATTACCCGTTGCTGGAGACCGGTCTTCCGCCGTACGAACCTCGCGGATGCCAGCGCGGCATTTCCTATTCCTGGTATTTGTACAGCCCGTTGCGTGTGAAATATCCGTACACGCGCGGAGCACTGCTTGACCTGTGGAAGGAAGCTCGGACTCAATTCGACGATCCGGTCGATGCCTGGAAATCGCTGGTGGAAAATCCGGAGTCGAGGAGACGTTGGCAACGAGCACGCGGCAAAGGTGGATTCCGCCGGGCCGACTGGGACACCGTCCTGGAGTTGATGGCCGCTGCGCAGATCTACACGATCAAGAAATACGGCCCCGATCGCATTGCGGGATTCTCGCCGATCCCGGCGATGTCCATGATCAGCTACGCCGGCGGTGCCCGGATGTTGCAGTTGATGGGCGGAGTATCTCTCTCATTCTACGACTGGTACTGCGATCTTCCTCCAGCTTCACCCGAAACGTGGGGGGAACAGACGGACGTTCAGGAGTCGGCCGACTGGTACAACGCAAAGCTGCTCGCGGTGATGGGTTCGAACCTGAACATGACGCGTACTCCAGACTGCCACTTTGCGGCCGAGGCCCGCCACAACGGCTCCAAGATGTGGGTGTTCACGCCCGATTTTGCGCAGGTATCGAAATACGCGGATGAATGGGTAGCGATCAACGCAGGACAGGATGGCGCCTGGTGGATGGCCGTCAATCACGTTCTGTTAAAGGAATTTCATTACGAAAAACCAACGCCGTACTTCCTCGAATATGCGAAGAAGTATAGCGATGCGCCATACCTAGTTGAGTTACAGGAAGCGGAAGGCGAGTTCCATGCGGGACAGATGCTTCGGGCCAACCGTTTGCGCGGTTACGAAAACATCGAGAACGGCGACTGGAAGTTCTTGATGTGGGACGCCAAAGAGAACCGCCCGAAGATGCCGATGGGCAGTTCTGGGTTTCGGTGGGGAAAAGAAAAAGGCAAGTGGAACCTGCTGCTGAAGGACGGAGTTGACGGTAGCGAGATCGATCCAGTGTTGTCGTTTCTGGACGATCGCGATGACGTTGCGTGCGTCGCATTCGATGACTTTGGCGAAGGTCGTCGCGTAAAGCGTTGCGTCCCAGTGCGCAGAGTGACCACTTCCGACGGAAACACCGTAACGGTTGCGACGGTTTACGACTTGCTGTTTGCGCAATATGGAGTGTCGCGAGGGATGGCCGGAGAGTATCCCACGAACTATGACGATCCGACACAGCCGTACACTCCGGCATGGTCGGAAAAGTACACCGGTATGGGGCGCGACACGCTGATTCGGTTCGCGCGTGAATGGGGCAACACAGCAGCGGCGACCAATGGCAAATGTACGGTGATCATCGGTGCCGGGATCAACCACTGGTATCACGGCAATCTGATGTATCGTTCCGCGATCCATGCACTCATCTTCTGCGGTTGCATCGGAGTCAACGGCGGTGGCTTGGCGCACTACGTGGGTCAGGAAAAGCTTGCTCCGGGCGAGTCTTGGGGGGCAATTGCCTTTGGAAAGGATTGGATCCCGGCATCGCGTCTACAGAATGCTCCGAGCTGGCATTACGTCAACACGGATCAGTGGCGGTATGAGCGATCGTTCACGGACTATCACACCGTTCCGCAGGCGAACGGCAACGGTTCGCTCGCAAAAGGGCACACGATCGATCTCCAGGTACGTGCGGTCAGGAGCGGCTGGCTGCCGTTCTATCCGCAGTTCAACAAGAACTCACTGGATCTAGTGCGCGAGGCGGAAGCAGCCGGTCGGCATACGAACGAAGAAATCGTTGACTACACCGTACAGCAGCTCAAGAACAAGAACTTGAAATTCGCGGTTGAAGATCCAGATGCTCCGGAGAACTGGCCGCGCGTGTGGTTCATCTGGCGCGGTAATGCGTTGATGGCCAGCGCGAAAGGTCACGAATACTTCCTGAAACATTATCTGGGCACGCACTCGAACCTGATTTCGAAAGACATCGCAGGCGACAGCGTTGAGGAAGTCGAGTACACGAGGGAAGCCCCGGAAGGGAAGATGGACCTCATCATCGATCTGAACTTCCGTATGGATACGTCCGCGCTGTACTCGGACATCGTGCTTCCGGCTGCCACTTTCTACGAGAAGGCAGACCTGAACTCAACAGACATGCACAGCTTCATTCATCCACTGTCGCCCGCTGTGCCTCCGTCGTGGGAGTCGAAGAGTGACTGGCAGATCTTTCGAGCCATTGCAAAAAAGGTTTCGGAACTGGCGCCAAAGCATTTTCCGGAGCCGGTGCGCGACATCGTTGCTATGCCGCTAGCGCACGACACGGCAGCCGAAATCGCTCAAGCTGCGATCCGAGATTGGAGCAAAGGGGAGTGCGAGGCGATCCCAGGCAAGACGATGCCGGGGCTGAAAATAGTCGAGCGCGACTACCGCAATTTGTACAACCAGTTTATTTCGTTCGGGCCTCAAGTTCCGGCGAGTGGACTGGGTGCGCATGGCACGCACTACGACGTGAAGGACGAGTACGAGGCTGCGCTAGGTGAGTGTCCATCAGTGGAATGGGAAGGGAAGCGCTTCCCTTCGTTGAAGGAAGATGAGCATGCGTGCAACCTCATCCTGCGATTCGCGACCGTTACGAACGGCGAGCTTTCCTATAGGTCATATAAAAACATCGAAGAAAAGGCAGGGGTGCCACTGGCTCATCTCGCTGAGCGCAATCGTGGCATGCGCGTCAGCT
Source organism: Terriglobales bacterium (assembly GCA_035561515.1). NCBI lineage: Bacteria > Pseudomonadati > Acidobacteriota > Terriglobia > Terriglobales > Terriglobales bacterium. The sequence continues at coordinate 119,219 of DATMXP010000013.1, forward strand.
ACAAAGACCTGCAGTCACAGCCAAGGCGATTCATCAACAGCCCGATGTGGTCAGGCCTGATCGAGAACGGGCGGGCGTATTCGCCGTTCACCTACAACGTGGAGTGCATGGTGCCATGGCGCACGCTCACCGGCCGCCAACACCTTTACCTCGATCACCAGATGTACATCGACTTCGGCGAGCACCTTCCGACTTACAAACCGAAGCCGTTGCCGGTGAAGTACAACGATATTTGGTACAGCCTGCCGGACAACGCCACGAAGATGCTGAATTACCTGACGCCGCACGGCAAGTGGCACATTCACTCTACCTACGGCGACAACCAGCGCATGACGACACTTTCGCGCGGCGTGGAACCGTTCTGGATGAACGACAAGGACGCGGCGGAGATCAACATCGAGGACAACGATTGGGTCGAGGTGCATAACGATAACGGCGTGGTAGTGACGCGTGCCGCCGTGAGTGCGCGAATCCCCAGGGGGATTTGCATTCAGTACCACTCGCCGGAGCGCACGTATTCGGTCCCGACGTCGCCGTTACGAGGACACAAGCGCGCGGGTGGACACAACAGCCTCACACGTACCCGGTTAAAGCCAAACCTGATGTGCGGCGGCTACGGCCAGTTCACGTTCCACTTTAACTATTGGGGACCGATCGGCTGCAACCGTGATACGCACGTGCTCGTGCGCAAACTTCCGGAATTGAAGTGGTAGGCCGAAGGGGAGATGACGATGAATGTGCGTTCGCAGGTTTCGATGGTGTTCCATCTGGACAAGTGCATCGGGTGCCACACCTGTTCCATCGCTTGCAAAAATATTTGGACGGACCGTCGCGGGACGGAATACATGTGGTGGAACAACGTGGAAACAAAGCCCGGAACAGGCTATCCAACAGCATGGGAAGATCAAGGCAAGTACAAAGGCGGATGGGAAAAGAAAGGCGACGAGATCGGCCTCAAGTCGCAAAACAAAGGCGACGCACTTTTTAAGATCTTTCATAACCCGAACCAGCCCACCATGGACGACTATTACGAGCCGTGGACCTACGATTATCAGCACCTCTTCAACGCTCCGGAAGGTGCGGATCAGCCCACGGCTCGGCCTATCTCGATGGTTACGGGCGAGTACATCAATATCGAGGCTGGACCGAACTGGGATGATGACCTCGGCGGCTCCCCTGTTTACGCCGAGAATGACCCGAACCTGGAGGCGTTGACACCCGAACAGCGCGAACAATTGTTCGCTACCGAGCGACTGGTGTTCTTCTACTTCCCGCGTATATGTAATCACTGTTTGAATCCGGCCTGTGTCGCGGCGTGTCCGTCGGGTGCCTTATATAAGCGCGGGGAAGACGGAATCGTTCTGATAGACCAGAAGCGCTGCCGCGGATGGCGTGCATGCGTAGCGGCTTGTCCCTACAAGAAGACTTACTTCAACTGGGCCACAGGCAAATCGGAGAAGTGCATCCTCTGTTTTCCACGCCTGGAAACCGGCCAGGCTCCTGCGTGTTTCCATTCGTGCGTCGGCCGCATTCGCTATCTGGGCGTCTTGCTTTACGACGCGGACCGCATCGAGGAAGTCGCGAAGCTTCCCGATGATCAACTGATTGAGGGACAGCGCTCGCTCATTCTGGATCCATTCGATCCGGAGGTGATCGCAGCCGCCCGCACCAGCGGAGTCCACGATTCGGTTGTCGAATCGGCGCAAAAGTCGCCGGTGTATCAGTTCGTCAAGGTGTGGAAGATGGCGCTTCCTCCGCACCTGGAATATCGCACGCTTCCGATGTTGTTCTATGTTCCTCCAATGTCGCCGGTGATGGCGAATAAGCAGAACGACGTTATCGACAACAACACGACTGAGTTCTTCCACGACATTGAAAGTTCTCGTGTGCCGATCGCTTACCTGGCCAGGTTGATGGGCTGCAATCAGGAAAGCAAGGTGCGCTATGCATTGCGCAAGCAGAAGGCGGTGCGGTGGTACAGGCGAGCGGTTACTGTCGGCGACATAAGTATGGAAACCGCGCAGCGCATGCTGGCGGAGGCCGACTGCTCGCCTTGCGAAGCAGAAGCAATCTACAAACTAACATCGCTCTGCACATTCGACGACCGTTTCGTAATTCCGCCCATGCACCGTGAAGAAGCGCTGGAAATGATGAAGGACCCCTACGAACACAAGGCCAGCACAGGCTTCGGATTTGTGGGTGCGCCGCAGAGGGGAATGTGATGCAGAAGCGTGCATACGGTTGCTTTGCGGCATTGCTCAGCTATCCACTGACAAAGGAAATGCCTGATTTCGAGAGCATCATCGCAGCACTGCCGGGTGATTGCCATCTGCGCATTGCATCCTTCCGCGAAGTGATGGAGACACTTTCGGTCGAAGCACAGCAGGAACTCTTCACCCAGACGTTCGACCTCAATCCGGTGTGCTCGCTTGAGGTGGGCTGGCATCTGTTCGGGGAAAACTACGAGCGCGGGCTTCTCCTCGTTCGTTTACGTGAAGAATTGCGTGCTGCCGAGATCAGGGAAGAAGGGGAATTGCCCGATCACCTCACTTATACCCTTCGTCTTTTGCCGACGATGGAGGCGGGGCGCGCTGCCGATTTCGCCGGTGCCATCGTTTTACCTGCGCTGGTGAAGATGATCCAGGCTCTCCAGGGAAAGAACAATGTCTACGAGGACCTACTGACGTGCGTCGCCGTGATGCTGCGTAACGACTTTCCGGAGATTTCACTTCCGGAAACGAAGATTGAACTTCCTGTCCTGCCGGAGGAGGTCGCGCTATGACTACCACCGCCCTGCTCGATATGTTTTCGTTTGCTGTTCTGCCGTATGTGGCGATTTTCACGTTTCTGCTAGTCACGATAGAGCGATACCGTAAGGCACCATTTACTTATTCCAGCTTATCGTCGCAGTTTTTGGAAAACGGGCAGCATTTCTGGGGTCTCGTTAGCTTCCACTATGGCATTCTCGCCCTGTTCGTCGGGCATCTGATCGGGTTCCTGCTGCCGAGGCAAGTGCTGTGGTGGAACAATCGTCCTGCCCGCCTTTACGTGCTCGAGATCAGCGCTCTGGTGTTTGGACTAATGACGCTGATCGGGTTGTGCAGTGCTATCCACCGGCGCGTGTTCACGAGCAAAGCGCGTATTGTGACCAGCGTTGCCGATTGGGTGGTTCTGGGCCTACTCGTATTTCAAGCCGCACTGGGAATTTACATCTCGGTGTTTCACCCGTGGGGTTCGTCGTGGTTCGCCGCGTCGGCCTCTCCGTACATCTTCTCCATCTTCAAGTTCAACCCAGATACCACTTACCTTACGACTCTGCCTTGGACGGTCAAACAGCACATCACCAATGCTTGGCTGATTATCGCCCTATTCCCGTTTACGCGCCTAGTCCACGTAATCGTGGCGCCGTTCCCGTACCTGTGGCGCAAGCCGGAGTTAGTCCGGTGGTATGGAATTCGGCGAATCGCACCACTATGGAAACGCAATCTCCAAACCGGCGCAGTGGCAAAGGCGGCTTCGGTAACGAAGGGGTAGGCGATGCTGAATGGGTTACTTAATGCGGCAGGCAGTCGGGTGGCGACGATACTGCTCGTCGTTGGATTGGTGTTTGCGTTGCTTACAGCGGCACCGAATCTTGCGATGGTCCACCTTCCGGGGAATCAGCAAGGCTACGAGCCCGCGCAGCCGATTGCATTCTCGCATCGCCTCCATGCGGGCGAGCTGCAAGTGCAGTGCCTGTATTGTCACTCGGGTGCAGAACGCAGCCGACACGCAGGTATCCCGGCAGCCAGTACCTGCATGAATTGCCACCGCTTTGTTACGGCGACACGAGGCGCGGTTAGGGCCGAAGATGAGCTCGCCCAGCAGGAGAAACGCTCTCCCAGACGCATCGTCTCTCCGGAACTGAAGAAGCTGTACGACGCTCTTGCACTTGACGAAAAGCTCCAGCGCGATTACACCCGCCCGCTCCAACCCATCCGTTGGACGAAGGTCTATAACCTGCCCGACTTTGTGTACTTCGATCATCGACCGCACGTGAACGCCGGCGTGACGTGCCAGTCCTGTCACGGGTCGGTAGAAACTATGGAACGCGTGCGCCAGTCAGGCGATCTGAGTATGGGCTGGTGCGTTAACTGCCACCGCGGTGTGAACGGCGCAGGTCTCGACGGGAAAGGGAACTTCACTACCGCGCCTGCGCCGGCCTTCACGGGTGCAAAGCCGGTCACTCGCCGCGTATACGCTTCAACGGACTGCTCAACCTGTCATTACTGAGGGGTGCTGTGAACGGAAACGATAGATCTCGCTACTGGAAGGGCCCAGATAAATCGACTGTGCCTGGTGATGGCGAATTCGCCGAGGAACTCCCGCGTGGCACGTTCATGCTCAAGCGTCGCGACTTCCTGCATGTCGCCGGGTTTGCGGCAGCCGTGGCTGCAACCACGGGTTGCAGCCGTGCCCCCGTGCAGAACGCGATTCCGATGCTGGTACAGCCGGAGCAACTGGTTCCAGGTACTTCGCTGCACTACGCAACCACGTGCGGCGGCTGTTCAGCAGGTTGTGGCGTGCTTGCCAAGGTGCGCGATGGCAGGCCGATCAAGCTGGAAGGTAACCCACAGCATCCGCTTTCCCGTGGAGGGCTGTGTGCAGTCGGACAAGCATCTTTACTTGGACTCTATGATTCGCAACGACTGAAGTCACCACTTCGCGATGGCAAGGAGGTCGCATGGGAGGCGCTTGATACCGAGGTAACCAGCGCGTTTTCGGATCTGCGGGCGAAGGGCGGATCGCTTCGCTTGCTGACGGGTTCCATTACAAGTCCCACAACGCGATCTGTCGTTGACCAGTTCCTCAATACGTTTCCGAACGCAAAACACGTTCAGTACGATGCGGTCTCGTATTCGGCGATTCTCGATGCGCATGAGAGAACGCACAACATTCGTGCGGTCCCGCACTTCCATTTTGACCGGGCTGCAGTGATTGTGGCAGTCGACGCCGATTTCCTCGGCACGTGGCTTTCCCCCGTCGAATACACGGCCGCCTACCGTGAAGGCCGAAAACTGAATGGCGCAAGGTCTAGCTGTTCGTGGCACGTGCAGTTCGAATCACGTATGTCACTTACCGGCAGCAAAGCCGACGAACGTTACACGATTGGCCCCGCAGAGCGCAGCGAACTACTGCGGCAGATTGCGGATCGCATCGAGTCGCTCGCCAACGGCCGAACAGGTTTGCCAGCACGACAGTTGTCGGTTCCGCCAAGTGCCATCGAGAAAGTAGCCAGGAAGCTATGGGAAACCCGCGGACGTTCGATTGTTGTCAGCGGCTCCAACGATGTCGACGAACAGCTAGTCATCAACCGCCTGAACCACCTGCTTGGGAATTATGGGACTACCGTTGACCTAACCTCTCCCTCCTATCAGGCCGTCGGGAGCGATCAGGCGTTGTCCGCTCTGTTTGACGAATTGCAGCAGGGGAAAGTCGACGCATTACTCGTGGCGGGAGTTAATCCGGTATTCGATCTGCCATTCGCAATCGACGCCATCAAGCATGTGCCGCTGGTTATCAGCTTCGCGCAGCGGATGGATGAAACCTCGCTTCTCGCGAAGTACGTCGCCCCCGGACCTCACTTTCTCGAGACCTGGAGTGATGCTGAACCTGTTGCTGGCATCATTACGTCGAGCCAGCCGATGGTGCAACAATTCGGACAAACGCGAACGTTAGCGAAAACGCTGTCGAAATGGATGGGTACTTCCGCAAGCGATCAAGAAATAATGCGGCAGTATTGGAAGATGGCGTATTTCCCGCGTCAGAAGTACGCGGCGAGTTTCGATGCATTTTGGGATCGGAGCATCCAAGATGGCTTCTTCGAACTCGCACCGGCGCTGCGGAATGTTGCTGCGTTTCACGCAACACCCGTGGGAGTTGAGCAGAAGGCCGCGTCGCGCGAATCAGGTGCTTACTCGCTCGTCCTCTATCCGACGATGGCGATGCGCGGTGGTTCGGAAGCATACAATTCCTGGCTGCATGAATTGCCTGACCCGATCACAAAGGTGACCTGGGACAACTACGCCTGCGTGTCGCCGGCTACCGCCACGAAGATGGGATTAGCCGAGGGCGATGTTGTCAGGATCTCTTCCGGACAACTTTCGCTCGAACTTCCAACGTATATCCAACCGGGGCAGCACAATGACGTAGTCGCGGTGCCACTTGGTTACGGCAGCGTCCTCAGCAAGCGCTTCGCAAATATCGGACCGCACTGGATCGACGCACTCCCCAGCGTTGGAACTGATGGCTGCGTCGGAAAGAACGCGGCTGGATTCGTGGTGTTCGCCGGCACGCGTCGTTTCGAATTGCCTGTTCGGATCCAAAAAACCGGTAGCCGTCAGATTCTCGCTTCCACGCAATTGCATCACGAGCTTTCCGTTCCGGAGACCTTGGCGAAGCTTAATCCCGAGCCACGCCCAATAATCCAGGAAACCACGTTGGCGGCCTACAAGCAAAATCCAAATGCGGGAGTACATGAGCACGAGGAACGCGAGGATCTTTGGCCGGCTGACCATCCATACAAAGGACATCGTTGGGCTATGGTCGTAGATCTCGAGGCATGCAGCGGTTGTTCTGCATGTGTGATCGCCTGCCAGGCCGAGAACAACATTCCCGTGGTCGGTAAGGACGAAATCCGCCGCAACCGCGAGATGCATTGGATGCGTATAGACCGGTACTACTCCAATCGTCCTGACGGCCGCGTGGATGTCGCTTTCCAGCCCGTTATGTGTCAGCAATGCGAGAATGCACCCTGCGAGACGGTGTGCCCCGTACTTGCGACGGTGCATAGTGAGGAAGGGCTTTCGCAGCAGGTTTACAACCGCTGCGTCGGCACGCGTTACTGTGCAAACAACTGTCCCTACAAGGGGCGGCGCTTCAACTGGTTCAACTACTCACGCGACGACAAACTTCAGAACCTGGTGCTCAATCCCGATGTGACTGTTCGGTCACGCGGCGTCATGGAGAAGTGCAGTTTTTGTGTGCAGCGCATTGAAGCTGCCAGGATCGACGCCAAATGCCAGGGTAGGGATATCGCGGATGGCGATATTCAGACTGCATGTCAACAATCGTGCCCCGCAAAGGCAATCTATTTCGGAGATATCAATGATCCGAAAAGCGAGGTAGCTAAGAAGATGCGGGATCCGCGGCGGTATCGCGTGCTTTCGGAACTGAATCTCAGGCCGGCGGTCGGCTATCTCACGATCGTTCGCAATCGTGATGAGAACAAAGGAGGCGAACATCATGGCTGATATCGCCATCTCCCCGGTAGCCGCATCCACTCTCGATTCAGCTCCGCGGCCGTTAATAGAGGGACGTAGGTCACTCTCCCAGGTCACGCGTGATGTCCTTGCACCGATGGAGGGACGCCCGACGGCGCTCTGGTTTGTGGCGTTGGCAGCCTCGGTAACACTGCTCGGCTTGGGCGCAACCGCCGTGACCTACGAAATTGCGACTGGCATCGGTACATGGGGTTTAAACCGAACGGTCGGATGGGCCTTCGACATTACCAACTTCGTTTTCTGGATCGGCATCGGCCATGCGGGCACATTGATCTCGGCCATCCTTTTCCTGCTTCGACAGCGGTGGCGTACATCGGTGAACCGCGCTGCCGAAGCAATGACGATTTTCGCCGTCATGTGCGCCGGAATTTTCCCGATCATTCACACCGGACGCCCTTGGTTCGCTTACTGGATGATGCCGTATCCAAACTTCCGCGGACCCCTGTGGGTAAACTTCCGCTCCCCTCTCGTGTGGGATTTCTTTGCCATTTCCACTTACTTCACAGTTTCCGCAATGTTCTGGTACATCGGGTTGCTCCCGGACTTTGCGACCATTCGCGACAAGTCGGCGTCCTGGTGGCGGCGAAAGATCGCCGGCTTTCTCTCGCTCGGTTGGACGGGTTCATACCGAACATGGCAGAGATACGAGGTTGTGTACCTGATGCTCGCTGGCCTGGGCACACCGCTGGTTATCTCCGTCCACACCATCGTCAGTTGGGATTTCGCTACCGCCGTGATGCCAGGATGGCACGCAACTATCTTTCCGCCGTACTTCGTTGCGGGCGCCATCTTCAGCGGCATGGCCATGGTCTTGACCCTAATGATCATCGCCCGCAAGTTGATGCGTCTGGAAAACTACATCACGCTGCGGCATCTCGGTGCCATGTGCAAGTTGGTAATCGCAACCAGCGGCATTGTTGGGCTGGCATATGCGACGGAATTCTTCACCGCTATGTACAGCGGGAACCAGTACGAGCAGTTCGTATTTGCGAATCGAGCGCTCGGGCCATTCGCCTGGGCGTACTGGGTCATGGTCGCCTGCAACGTGATTATCCCGCAGCTACTGTGGTTTCCTCACATCCGCACGAGGGTGGGCGCGATCTTTGCCATCTCGCTATTCGTGAACGTCGGTATGTGGTTCGAACGATTCGTCATCATCGTTACATCACTGCATCGCGATTTTCTGCCTTCAAACTGGTCAAGCTACGCGCCAACGCGGATCGAAGTGGCCACGTTGCTCGGCAGTTTCGGCCTGTTTTTCACCTGTTTCCTGTTGTTCTGTAGGTTTTTGCCCGTAATCGCGGTTGCGGAAGTGAAGGGTGTACTTAAGCACACCTGGCCGCACTCACAGGTTGGCGACCGGGATGGAAACCCGGTGGAGGTCCAGCATGTCTAGCCGTAGATTGATCGGAGTCTTTGAGAATGAAGAAAAAACCATTCAGGCAATCGAAGCGTCCCGTCAACGCGGTTACAAAGTTGTGGATGTCTTCGGTCCGCATGGCAGTCACGAGATCGAGCGGGCGATGGCGCTCTCTCCTTCTCGTATTCCGTGGGTAGTGTTTGCCATAGGACTGTTGGGCGCTGGGCTCAAAGTTTGGTTTGAGTTCTGGACCACCGCACAGGACTGGCCGCTCAACGTCGGCGGCAAACCTTTCAACTCTTTACCCGCTTTCGTGCCCGTTACTTTCGAAGTGATGGTCCTGTTTGCAGCGGTGTCGGCCGTCATTTCATTCTTTATTGTGTGTCGCCTGTTTCCGGGAAAAAAGACGCAGGTGCCAGTGGAAGGAATTACAGATGACCGATTCGCCCTGGTGCTGGAGCAAACCGACTCTCGTTTCGATGTAGCGGTCGTGGCGAGATTGTTGTTTACCCTCGGCGCTGTCGCTGTGCGCGAACAACTGGCGGAGGAGGTGCCTGCATGAATGTACGCAAGCGCGCTTTTGTGAATGTTTTCTTACTCCTGTTGCTGGTCGCAGTGGCAAGCACGAGCTGGTTCCTACGAAGTTCGGTTTCCAACACGAATTACGAATTTCTGCCCGATATGGCGCATTCGCCCCGATTTGCCGCGTATTCTAGTAACCCCAATTTCTCGGATGGGCAAACCTTGCAGGCACCGCCAACAGGAACCATCCCGCGAGAACATCAGGTTCTTCATTACACCTCGGCCCAGGCAGACGCATTGCGTGCCGGCGCAGAGCTGAGCAATCCATACGGCCCTGGCACGAACAATTCACTCCAGCGGGGTGCCAAGGTGTTCGGTAACTACTGCGTCGTTTGCCATGGCTCTGACGGTGCTGGAATGGGACCCGTTGCACAGCGAGGCTTTCCCCCGCCCCCCTCTCTCTTGTTGCCTCATGCTGTGCAGATGAGAGACGGCCAGATGTTCCATGTCCTTACTTACGGACAGAACAACATGCCGGCTTATGCCAGCCAACTGACAGAAGAGGATCGATGGAACGTCATCACTCACGTGCGTTCCATGCAGAACGCTTCCTTGAAAATGAGCGCTGCACAGACACCTCCGGCTGTGCCGAAGGGAGAAGCGCAATGACTACTTCGGATTTTTCTTTCAGTGCACCAAGAGCACTTTTGAACAAGCTTCGTTTGTTCCTCGCGGCAGGCGCAACCATTCTCATCGCGGCCATCTTTGTCGCACCTCCCAGAGGTTGGAGTGGCATTCTCCTCGGCAGTTACTACCTGGTCTCACTCGGTCTTGCGGCCATCGTGTTTATCGCTTTGCAGTACGTGAGCGGCGCCAGTTGGGGGGTGGCGCTGCGACGAATTCCTGAAGCGATGACGGCCGCTATTCCGCTGGGCGGAGTTGGGATCCTTGCCGTTCTGTTTTTCTATCCTGAGATATATCCCTGGGCGAACGCGGAAGTTCACAACAACCTGCCCGCATTCAAGCAGTTATGGCTCGGTCTTGGCTTCGTTCGGCTCCGTGCAATCGCTTACATCCTGCTATGGATAGCGTTCGCTTTTATGCTGTTGCGCCGCTCTCGCCGGCAGGACAGCGATGCGCGGTTCTCGCACACTCGGGCCAATATTCGAATATCTGCCATGTTCATTGTTGTGTTTGCTATCACTTTTTGGCTGGCGAGCGTGGATTGGATAATGTCACTGGAGCCAGACTGGGCAAGCACAATTTTCGGCATGTACACCTTTGCCGGCCTTTTTGTCAGTGGACTGGCTTCCATCACCTTGTTATCGGTTTGGCTTCAACGGCGTAAGCCGATGAATTCAATCATCACGCATCATCATCTGCACGATTGCGGCAAGCTCATTTTCGCGTTCAGCACATTCTGGATGTATCTGTGGTTCAGCCAGTACATGCTCATCTGGTACGCCAATCTTCCAGAAGAGACAGGGTATTACGTTCACCGATTGCATGGCTTCTGGCAACCTCTGTTCTTGCTGAACTTGGCACTGAACTGGGTTGTTCCATTTTTCGTGCTACTGCCGAAAAGAAATAAGCAGAATCCAGACGTGCTTCTGCGCGTTTCCATCGCCCTGGTGGTGGGTCACTGGCTGGATCTCTACCTTTTGATAGCTCCGCCGATTATCGGCTCGCAGCCTCGACTCGGCGTTTGGGAAATCGGCTGTGCCGCGACAGTGGTGGGCGTCTTCGGACTCTCGTTCTTCTCGGCTTTCAAACGTGTCCCGGTTGTGCCAACCGGTGACCCGTACTTGGCCGAAAGCGTCGAGTATCACGCCTAGGCAAGAACGACGATGTAACATGCGTGGACAACAGAAGGTTGAATCAGTCAAGGCGTTTCGCGCGGCCCCTGAGGTTGCGAGGGAACTCGAGGGTATTGGAAGGAAGTGTGAAGCACGAACTGGATCGATCCTGTTCAGACGCGGACAGGTCAGCAAAGGTCTTTACGTTGTATTGAGTGGGAGAGCTGTACTATCGTCGGGAGAGGATCCAACGCGCATCGTGCGAGTCGCGGATAAAGGCTGCCTGTTGGGTCTCCCAGCCACGGTAAGCGGTCGCCCGTACAGCTTGACGGCCGAGATAGTTACTCACACCAAGCTGAGCTTTATATCAACCAAGCGGTTTCGCAGACTCTTGGTCGACAAACCTGCTTTGGGATTCAAGATCCTAGAAATGCTAGCGAGCGAAGTCTCAGTACTTCGGAAATTGACCGTGTATAAGGTGTAGCAGAATCTCGTCCCGAGGCGCTCAGCGAGTCGTTCGAGTTAGTGGAAACGGTCACGAAGCAGAAACGTACCGTCACCGATCCGGCACATCTCGGAAATCAAGGATAGAAGGGCCGCAAGCAACGTCGAAAAACGATAGGACCGTGCCTCGGCCGACGGAATCGCTGTGTCTCTTTCTGCAAATATCGCGAAACGTTTTTCGCCGATTTGCCCTCCATTAAGAGTGGAGTAATTTTCGGCTTGCGTGAGTAGTCGATGTAATTGCCACATATATTGCGCGTAAGTTATTGGCATTAAAGGAGCAACATGCCCGAATATCTGACGGAGTTTAAGCATAAGGAGGATGTTGCGGCTGGCACGATGGCATTTCATTTCCGAAAACCTGACGGATTCCAATTTCGTGCTGGGCAGGCAATCGATGTTACGCTGATTGATCCGCCTGAGACCGATGCCGAGGGAAACACACGCGCGTTTTCCATCGCTAGTGCCCCGTCCGACCCCGACCTGGTTATTGCCACGCGCATGCGCAACAGCGCGTTCAAGCGAGTGCTCAAAGTCGCTGGGCCAGGTCTGAAAGTCAAGCTCGACGGCCCCACTGGATCACTTACGCTTCACAAGAATTCGAACAAATCGGCCGTCTTTCTGGCTGGCGGCATTGGGATCACGCCGTTTCGCAGCATGGCACGCGATGCTGCGTCTCAGAAGCTTCCTCACGAGATCTTCCTGTTCTATTCAAATCGTCGGCCGGTGGACGCTGCCTTTCTTCAGGAGCTTCAGCAGCTACAGAGAACAAATCCGCACTTTCACCTGGTGGCGACGATGACGAAGACGGACAAGTCGCAATTGAATTGGAGTGGCGACACAGGGTATCTAACTGCCGAAAAACTCCAGCAACATCTTTCAGTGCTCCAGGGCCCGATTTATTACATCGCGGGTCCGCCGTCGATGGTGGCGGCCATGCGCACGATGCTGATTGAAGCAGCCGTTGACGAGGACGATATCCGTACCGAAGACTTCGCCGGATATTAAGCGTAATTGTTAGGCATATACTTATCTGGCTGCCATTTGGCTGCCAATAAGGGGAAAATGGCAGCCAATATCAACGACTTATGGGTGATCCTCCGACGGAAAAACCCAATAAAATCAACTGTTTAGATTTGACAACCTTAACTGCAAAACCTTTATTCGCCGGTTCGATTCCGGCCCGCGCCTCCAAATTCTCTCGTATTTAGCTGATTAATCAATCACTTACATTTTGAGGACTTTAGTGCTCTTTCGTCCTTAATGGGCGGAAATAGGGCATATTTGGGGGACAAAGCGGACAAAAAGCGGACAAATCTGCCTGTCTCAACGACGCCGCAAACTCCCTTTGCAAGTTCCGCAAGATTCATTTTTAGGGGAATGGTCGAGTGCTTGCGGTCAGTGTTGCTGAGTTGGTTTCCGGACAGAGCTGTACAGCCTCCGACTCTGCGGATATACCGGATGCTGATAGGCGAAGGGATCATCTGGTCTATGAACAGTCCCAGGTTGCTGCCGTAGGATCTAGCCCCCGAAGTGGTCGAGGCCGGTCTCGGTATCGCGTTCTTTGCCGGTGAACTTGTCGATTGACCAGACGTGGGCGGTAAAGGCACCGTACTCTGCACCGCCGTACGCAGGGGCATCCGAGTCGTACATGAAGGCTGGCGCGTCGTAGCTGTAGGAGGGCTCGTCGTACACGGGGTTCAACTCGTACCGTCGTCTGTGGGATCGAGATCGTAACTAATGTCGTTTAGCCAGTCGGCGATGAAGTCCACGTCCTTCTGGTCGAACTCGTAGGCCTCGTTCATTAGAAGCATGGTGGCCCAGTACACAAGGTCTTTCTCCGTGATTAAGCCTTCACGCTTCTTGGATAGGGCGCACGCGATGTGCTCACGCGTGATTGGGATGCCAGGTTCTGGCACGAGGAAGTGCGTATTTAGCCAGCGTTTTTCGGCTTCGAAGTTGAATTCCATCACGGCACGCAAAGTGTGTCGTACCTCATCTAGCCCAACCTCGAACGATGCGTATTGCTCCAGTGCTCTTCTCTGTTCCGCCGTCAACGGCGGTGGCTCAGTTTTTGGGATGATAATGGACAAGGTTGCCTGCTCCATCAACTGCGACTTGTACTGTCTTAGATGTGCCGTCAGTGGCGACCGTCTTGATCATTGTCTGCCCGCCATTGACTCCTGCTCTGTTAACCATCACTCGCACAGAGCCGTCTGATAGCTGCTGAACAGTAATTTTTGCCTGACTTCCCGCTGCATCGATAGCTCGTTTTAGAGATGCCTTTTGTGCTCCTGCGGCCATCTGCTCGATAGCTTGTTTTGCGGCCTGTTTGGTACCGTTGCTGACTATTACACCTTCAGTAGCTGTGAGAAGCCCTCTCCCACCTGCAGCTGCGCCTTGTGTAGCTCCAGCCGCAGCCTTCTCCCCGAGCCCGAGCATCTTGCCTAATCTGCTCATGATCCCAAGGTTTGGCACTCGGACAAAGAAAACGTCAGCAGGCCCTAGGAAGCCCGGATTGGTAGCCCCGCTCGCCAGGAAATTCTCGTTGATAGGCACTGGATTGTCCTTCTGCCATTCCCCTGTCCCGGCATTCCAGTACAACTTTTGGTTTTTATCGTATTCGCCGTTGTATTCACCTTCCCAGTAACACGCATCATTACCGTTCGAGTCTGTCCGGCAGACGCTCTTAGCCAAGCCGTCAGGATCGGTGAACGTCAGAGGATTGTTGCCAACATAGCTGTATGCATTCCAGCTCTGAGGGTCTTGCAATTCAGCGCCAGCGTTGTCGGGATCGACCGAAAGAAACCGTCCCATATTGTTTCCGTAGTATCTGGCTCCGAAGTAGTCCAACCCGGTTTCGGTATCGTGTTCTTTGCCGGTGAACTTGAAATGGTTGGGGTCGTTGTTAACGATGACTTTTTCGCCGCCATAGGGGTAATACTCGGATTCGTCTTGAATCACGCCAGTTTCGTTGGTAATGACGCTAGCGGAGCCGAGTTGGTCGGAGAAGTAGTAGCGGTACGCGGGTTGCCCTCCGCAGCAGCTGGGGTCAACCCGAGCTATACGCTTGCCGTCGAAGAAGATGTACTCGGAGGTGATGGTACCGGCGAGGTCGCTTTCGGCAAGCGGCGCCGCGCCCCAATAGAGCACGCCCGCGTTCTTCTTCACGCGGTTGCCGTCGCCGTCGTACACGTAGGCCGGGCTGCCGCCGACGGAGACAATTCGGTTCTCGGCATCGTAACCGTAGCTCCGAACGGTGTCGTTAGTAGTATTACCGGCGGCATCGTAGGTAAGAGTGGACAGACGGTTCTGGGCTGTGGCAGTACCGAATGTCCACGGCTCGGGATTTGGCTTCCCCGGATATACGGTGCGGTTCTTGAGATTGCCCCATGCATCGATGTCGAACGTCTCGCCCCACAGGGAACTGGTGGTGTAGGCGCTGACGATGCGGTTGAGCGGGTCGTAGGCGAAGTTCTGGGTGCGGTTGCCGTCCCTGTTGTTCGTGATCTGCCGGACGTTGCCGTTGTTACCATTGCCCAAGCTAAAGTTGTACTTCAGGTCGAGGAGGTTGCCGACCGTTGCAGTCGCCGTGCATGGGGTGGCCTGCCAGTTCAGCGGCGTGCCCGTGGTGGCGTAAATCCAGCACGGCTGCAAACGGGAGTTGAAGAGGAAGGTGCTCTTGAGGCTAGCACCGTTGGTGAGGGACGCCAATGCGCCACTAGGCGTGTAGTGGGCGGCGGTGGCGTAATTGATGCCGTTCGTCAAGTCTCTTGCGTCAAGGGAGCGTCCTGCGCCACCAGGGGCATAAGTGACGGTGCGATTGCTCGGATAGGTAACCGAAAATAACGAACCGTCCTTATTGTAAACGTTTGATATGGCAGCGGTGACCGTGCCGATAGTTCGCTTCTCAGAGAGCTCACGGCCCATCTTGTCGTGGCTCCAAGACGTGGCCCCGGAGCCGTCGCACATGGCGGTGCGGTAGGGCTTGGGGTACGTATCGGCGACAGGCGGGGGAGAAGTTGTACACCCGCTAATGGCTATGCCGTCGTAGCCGAAGCGGGCTGCGGGCGTGGAGTCGCTGTAGGTTTTGCTCTTCAGGCGATTCAGTTCATCATACGTGTACGTGGTTACGATCCCGCGGGCGTCGCTCTTGGTTGCAACGTTGCCGTTTGCGTCGTAAGCGTAGCCGATGTTTCCGGATTCGGGATTGGAGGCCACAATCAAGCGTGACAACGAGTCGTAGGTGAACCATCGCGTACGCCATTGGTTGCTGTCGGACGGTGCCGTGCCCTTCTGATCGACGCGGAGCAGGTTTCCGAGAACGTCGTACTGATAGTTTGTGACCCAAGGAGTACTCAAGGAATAGACAGGCACACTTCCGTCAGTCCCGCCGATGAAGGCGCTTCCCGAAGGCGAACTGGAGAAGGATCCGTACTGCTGCGAAATGGAGCTTGACAACGAATAATTTGTGGCCGCGCCTGTGGTGCGTGCAGTGAGATACACGGTGCCGCCATTGACAGTCGCAGTGGCATAAGTGGAGGTGGTGTTCACTGCAGAAGACAATCCGGAAGCGACGGAAGCCGGAGTCGTGCCAGAGCCCGACCAGGCGTAGGAGACCTGCTGGCCGTTGATGGTAATGTTGGTCGTGCCGGAATCGTAGGTGGTGGAATACACCGCATCATGCCCGCCGCTCAGGTTGCCAGACCCGCCGCCGAAGCCGCAGTATAAGCCCACATCGTAATAAGGGTATTGGTAGGATGGGAACGTAGATGTGCAGGACACCGAATACGAATAGTTCGTTGCGGCCCCGGCGGTTTTCGCAGTCAACGTGATGCTGACTCCGTTAGCAGTGGCATAGGCGGGACCGGAAGCATTCATCGCCTGTGCGAGAGCTCCTGCCAGCGACTGTGGCGTACTGCTCTGGTTATAGTTGGCGGTTACGGCGTAACCGTTCACCCTAAGGGTGATATAGCCGTAATCGTCGAAATACATGCAGCCGCCTTCGGGCAGGCATCCCCATGTGCTCGAGTTCGATCCCGAAATGCCGGTGGAACCCGATCCCGGTGCCGCCGGCTGGGTCTGAGTCTGACCGCTTTGAAGAGAACCGTTGATGGTGACGGAAGCCGTTCCTGCGGCAGGAGGAACGGTCGTGGCCTGGGATCCAGGTTCGTCAACCTGGATGAGCCTGCCGAGCCCGTCGGTATAGGACCGGCGCTGATTGCCAGCCTCGTCGGTGACAGTCGTTGTGACGCCCGCTGTGCTTGTCCCATAGTTGCTTTGCACCGTTCCGCCGTCCTGTTTCGTGACCAGGGTGACGCGGCCGAGTGCGTCGTAATCTGTGTATGTCCAAGCGTTGGGTGAGCCGCAATATGGGTTCGACTGTGACTTCATAAGTCCCAAGCCGTCGTAGGTTGTTTGTGTCGCGGTGCCGGACGGCTGGCAATCGGGGTCGCTGAGAAGTTCGGCTTTGGTGACGTGGCCGAAACCGTCCCTAGTTGTTCTGGTGATGACGTTCACAACGGGCGATCCGTTGGTGACGAGTTTAGTTTGCGTAATGGATGGGTAAGGGCCGTTGTCGTTATAGGAGATCGTGGTCTGACCGCCATCCGGTAGGTTGATTTGTGTCGGACGCAGAAGCTGGTCAGCATAGGTGTAGGTGGTTATTTGACCGTTCTGGTCCTGTGACGAGCGAAGCTGTCCGTCGTTGTAGCCATAGGTGAAACGTTGTTCGTGAGCAACGGTGCCGCTTGCCGTCTTGGGGTACTCCAGCATCGTAAGGTAGGCATTGGTGCTTACCCCTGCCGGCGGAGTTCCCGTACCGGAGGCGAAGGCGTCGGTGTAGTGATACCTGGTCACATAACCCCTCGGGTCGGTCTTGCTGAACAGTTGCCCCGTCTGATCGTAGGTGAACGTCGTCGTTAGGTCGGAAGAACAGTTCGAGAAACATTTTGCCGTGACGGACGTTAGGTTGCCGCGGGGACCTTGGTTGCTTGGTCCAAAATTCGATGAGTCGTGCTGAGTCGGGATCGGGACGGATTGGATGGTCGTCCCATCGTAAACGTAGTCGGCCTGAGAAATCGGAATCCCCGTGGCCGATCCTGCATACACTTTTACGCTGGAGACCATGTTCACGATCCTGCCGCCAATCGCGGTGTCAGCGAGGGGATAATA
The DNA here is from genome assembly GCA_035561515.1 of Terriglobales bacterium. Classification (NCBI taxonomy): domain Bacteria; kingdom Pseudomonadati; phylum Acidobacteriota; class Terriglobia; order Terriglobales; species Terriglobales bacterium. The sequence continues at coordinate 136,897 of DATMXP010000013.1, forward strand.
GTCGGTAACAGTCTCACGCATTGGCGCTGCTGCGGGAGAAGTGCCGGCGGTTGTCTGGTTGCACGAAATGCCAGACGACGCAAAGTCGTACTCCTTCTTGTCCGTAACCAGAACGTAGCCAAGGTATTGGTACCAGGTGCCAGAGGTTTGCCCGTTCTCGAGTGTTTGCGTTTCACATCCCAGCCGGTATTGGTCGAGCCAGCCTTTGTTAACGGTGCGAGCGGTGGTCCCATCGAAGTTCTTGTAAATGGTGGAGCTCTCGACAGCCGCCTGGCTGACAATCGGCCAGCCGTTAAGCCCTGGTGGATCGGGGATCGTCACTGGGACATAGTTGTAAACGGTATCGTAACTTTGATTGCGGATCAGATCCCTGGTGGTGACGGTCGTTTGCTTTGAGATCCATGCACCGAGGGCACCGAGAGGGTCTGTTTGTCGCCACTGAGTCGACGCGTAAGAGAAGTCCTGTTGCTGGGCAATGGTTATGCCGTCGAAACTAACGTAGCGGTGCATTACGGCCGGGGTGCCGTGACGAAGCGTACAAGCGAATGTCTGGCCAGTACCGTTGTAAGCTCCCACTCCTTTGGTGGCTGCTGAGAGCGGGCTTTCGCCCCATTCGTACCGCACATATCCGCCGGTGGGATATGTGATCTTCTTCAGAAGGCCATATGTGGGGTCGTACTCGAACTGGTATTGCTTGCCATTGGGCAGAGTGAGGGAATAAATCACCGAAACCTGCCCTCCGCCGCCTCCCAGCGAACACCAGGCATTCGGAATCGGATCGGCCCACACGTAGCCCAATGAATAGGAAGTATTTACCGTGCCGCGAACGATTGAATACGGGTTAGAAAAGCCGGGGACGCTGATTTGCGTGGAGTCGTAAGTTAAGGGCATACTTCGGCCCACTGTGTCAGTGTAGCCGCCGGAGAAAGTGATCCTGTTGCCGTTGCGATCCTCTATCCAGTCGGGATAGGCACCCATAGTTGGGACAGGTATGCTCGAAGAGAAATGGTAGACCGTTCCATCGATTCCGACGATCTTGACAGGTGAATGACCCGGATACACTTCTTCTTCAACATGTGCGGAATAGAATGGATCACCGCCGTCGTGATTATCAGGAACACCGAGAAGGTCGCAGGCAACAATTCCGCTGCCGGAAAAGTCATATGCCACCGAGATGGGCATCAGATGTCGAGTACCCGAGACGTCCTGAAATACATAACTACTGTCTGACAAGCATCCATATTCCAAGGGGAAACCGTCGCCAGTGGGTTGAATCCAACGTTGGTCTGACGACACGGAGGAGAGCGTCGGAAGGGAAAATGACCAACCGAGATCACGATCGGCTCCCCAGCTATTCACCAGCATTTGATAATTTTGGTGAATCTGGTGAATGCCACTGCTGTCGTACATCAGCACCACCGGCATGTTAATGCTGCGTCCACCTGCGGGTGCGCCGAGGTCGATGCGCAGGCTCACCGAACCCGTGGCAGGATTCACGATCTCCTGCAATCCCTGAATGTAGTCGTGACCTACGCCAGGAATCGGTGTGGCGTTTGACGCGCTAACATTGGAAAGTTGAGCGAAAACTGAACTCGTGAGCAGGAGTGAGAAGAAGACGAGAAATTTGGTCATGTAGTGTGCCGTAAGTTAACGGCGGCATTATCACAGAAAGAAGCTCTAGAACAGGGGTCTTTTAACTCTTGTTACAGATTTGGAACAAGAGTTTGGACCGAAATGGGAAACGCGCATACTCATCAATATCCCCGTCCTACTTCTTTGAATTCACTACCTGACGTACTCCTGCTCGATTGCTGACTGGTTGCGATACCAAAACTTTCAGTCGGGCCGGAGATCTATACTTGTTCATACCCCCTTGTGCTCATCTCAAGCGATCGTCTTGCGGTCGTATGGGGGCAGCCAACCCGATTCCGGCAATATAGACATCCTTTTTACCAAAGAAGAGTTTCATAAAGTTGGGAACGGCTGATGTCGATGCGGTCGATTCAACAAAATGGAAGGTGTGCTGGGGCACTACTTGTTATTGGGGAGATTAGTACTTCTTTGGCAGTCCTGGCCCGTGATGCCCGATGTGCCAGTGATCATGAAACGGACATTGGTAGGTTTATAGGTCATGGGCGGCCTAGCGGTTACGTATCCGAGTGATCGCCGCCTGCGTCGCTCGGCTTAACGCCACTTGCCTTTGCAGCAGCACCGCCACAGATCTTGCGGGAGCATCAGGCCGCTCCGTGCTGCACGGCATGTTGCGCACAATGTGCATCACCGTCGAGCCGTGCTACAGGTCAGCTAGCGGGTGAAGGAGATCAGCCGCAGGCAAGGTGCATTGAACGTCAGTTCGGCCTTTCCTCCTTAGACGTAGACTGCTGCTTCTCAACCTCCGCGAGCACGACCTCGTAACGTTTCATTGCGGCCTTCTTGTGAGTTGCAGTGGGATGCAGATATTTCTGCACGACCCGCAGCGAGTTGTGACCGAGAATGGCAGCGATCGTCGCAAGGTCCACACCTGACTCCGCTAAGCGGGTCGAGAACGAATGGCGCCAGTCGTACAAGACGAACGACAACGGTGCGCGATGATCGTTGCCTGCACAAACGGCATCGTGCGCTCGATTGAGACGTTGGAGGTGTTTGCCTGGGCACTTTGCGGAGGGGAATACCCACTGCGACGACAGGGCACGCTGTATGCGCTGCCTCACCTTCTTAGTTGCTTTTGGTGGAACGGTGGGAGAGATGCGGCGGGCGAGGATCGACCTGCTTTCGGAAGTCAAGTCAAGCGTCCGTCGTGCTGCCGGCGTCTTGCCACTGCGTACAAAAAGAGTGCCACGCTCGAGATCTACGTCAACTTTCATAAGTTCGACAACTTCCTCAGGGCGCATTCCTTGATTTCGCATGAGACGAGCCAGATCCCAGAGATTTCGATTTTTCGCTGCCCTCGCGAAGTACTCCTTTTCTTCTGCCGGCGTAATTACATGCATGCGGACGGCGTCGGCATCGCTTGGGATGTCAACATCTCGAACGGGATTCTCCCGTGCCCAGTTCTGCTTAATTGCGTAGCGGAAGAAGACCGACAAAGCGTGAAGGTCATGACGTACGGTAACGTCCCGGACGTCGTGCTCTTTGAAACGCCATGTCTTGAACTGCTCGATCATTGCGTCATCCACAAGGCTTGTTGGCGCGCTACCGAAGAACTCCTTCAGGCTGGTAAAGCTTGTCCGAATACGTTTGTAGCTGTTCGGATGAGCGCGGTACTCTACCTCGGCCCATCCAAGGAATTCGTCGACCGCATCACTGAACTGTCGGACTGTCAGCTTTCGCGTTGGCCTGCGACCCTCGATGAGCGCCCGTCTGTGATCCAGCTCGATTCCCGATGCACGAGTCGTGTTTTGTTTCGTGGCGACCAAGTCGGTGCTTCCGCTGTATTCTCGCCCGTCCACTTTGAATCGGTAATGCCACACGCCACCCCTGTTCCTTAAAGCCATCATCAACCTCCGTTTCCTTCAACTGCGAATCGAGCCACCTTGATACGCGCTCGCGCGGATACCAAACTTTCTTGCCCACCTTCACGAAGGCTGGACCCCGGCGCTGGGATCTCCAGTCCGCTAGCGTTGCTACAGCGACGCCAAGAGCGACTGCCAGATTCTCCGGGCTTACCAGATCACGTTCACCAAATTCCACAGGAACCTCGAGCAGCCGTCGCGCGCACCGCGACGGCGTAAGCGAATGCGAAGACCCGGACTGGGGCCTTGCGTCGATACTTGTTCACCGCAGCGCACTCCGACTGCTTACTGCCGCGCGCACATCGGTAGGAGTTGAGAGTGGGAACCTGTCGGAATCCGGGATGGCTGCCACCCTTCGGACTAACAACCGCCAGTACGCCGGGGGATCGGATCCCCGGGGAGCTTTTAGGCTCCGGTCTGCCGCTGACCGTTGCGCCTGCGTCCGACGCGCCAGTCATTGGCCATGTCATGCCTGAGGAAGGTCACGACGCGAAATGTACTGCATCTCAAGTCTTAACCCTCGTGATGCAGCACATTCATAGTGGCACAGATACAGGTTCCTTTCAAACGATTGCTTGTCGACACGGCGATGCCGATGGTCCGATGGACTCCTGTCATCTCAGGAGTCCATTGTGAGCAAGAGCGATCTCGCGATTGACGGCACAGCTTGAGATCCCCAATTTAGCAAGGCGCCCTCGCTGGTCGGGACCTTGGAAGGAGGTTGTCAAAACGATCCTAATAGTGCTCAGGTCCTGACGACCTCGTCGCTTCGGCTCTTCGAGGAGGAGCACTGTTAGCCTTCGTCTCCAACGGCCCGCATTTGCGGTCACTGATCAGCAGGTTCCACCATCGAGCCAGGTACTCCAATACAAAGAACATTGCTAGCACATGAAGAATGTCAAAATTCATTTCTACTCCCACGGTAGGTAGTGGCCGATGACTTCGTGACGACGTGTTCCATCAGGGAAAAGAAGTCTGGAGTGCCCAACCGCCTCATTAGTCTGCGAGCTTGATCCGTCATTGGGCACGTGGTCTTGGTGCAGTGCTTGCACCGCTTCGGTTGCGGTTTACACATAGGAATTTCCTTTCAGTTTGTGTTTTCGCGGGGGACTGTTTAGCCAGAAGAGAGTTGATGGAGAATAGGTGCCTGAGTTCGCTGGAGGCTTGTGCGATCCAACTGCGTCAGAGTGGCCTTGATAAGAGCCACTCGTCGATGCGGCACACACCGTTACTTTCGTCGAAGTCCCGGCCGTAAATCCTAAGGGTTGTGTTGATGTCTTGGTGCCAGAGGACCTTGCTGACTGTCAGGTAGTCTTCCGAATGCTGGTCGAGCCAAGCGTAGGCAAGAATGTCGCGCACAAGGTGCGGGGTGACGCGATGACCAGTAAACTGGTAGAAACGCTGTGCGACCAAGTTGGTCGTCTTGGCCAAATCGAGCGCGCCTCCCCGACGATTCAGGAACAGAGTTCCTGGGTCAATAGAGCCGATGAGATTCGGACGATGGTCTCGCAGGTATTCTTCCAGGATATGAACGAGGTTAAGCGGGAGGATTCCGCGAACCTCGTGTCCAGTCTTCGTCTCCGCCTCACGGAAGTGGAATTGCCAAAACGGTTGATGTGGGTTTTGTGCCAAGGCTTCTTCCACCCACGTCGCCTTGGCGAGGTGAACGAGCGGAGGGAGACTGGCGTAGAAGATATTGGAGGTCTCGGGATCGCCAATGCGGCATTCGCGTATATTGCGCTGCCGCCAGGCAAGCGTCACCAAGAGCGCGATAAGTAATTCGTCGTGGCAAAGCCACGACAGTTGCCGCGCATCGCTGCAACCACGATCTCTTAACTGTCTGATCTGCTTAGGAACACCCGCAAGAACGTCATAGGGCACGAGTCTTGCTGCCCGTCGTTCTTTTCTGCCATCTTTCTCGTCAGGCGGCAGCTCTCTCAGCAGTACCGAAAACCACTTGAAGTCGATGCCCTTTAAGGCTGGATAATGCCGCACGGCTGCGTACAGCATTGACAGCTTGGACACGGAGTTAGACCGCATGTTCCTGACGTTAAGCGCCCAATCGACGAAGGCGCTCACGATGTCCTCCGTAACAAGCTCCTGCAGCGATTGGACTTTTGCACGTCCATCAATATCCCTGGCGAAGCCATACAGACCGCTGATCCACTTCTCCAGCAGCCGCGCACTAACGGGCCTATGCCTTCCTTTACGGGGCCGACCTCTTGCAAACCGATCCTGTTTCCATTTGAGGAGAGCACTCACCTGTGACCGCAACGGTTCTGGCATTTGCGACGACGGAATGCGATATCGTTTCTCATCTGGATCGGTACTCCAAGAAAGTTGCGGAAGAGATGCGCACAGGCCGGCTTTGTGAACCGCGCGTCGAAACTGAGACAGGGTTTTCCGTACGGTTGAGAACGATCGGCCGCTCAAGAGCATCCACCTCTTCCATTCATCAAGGTCGCTGTGGGACAGTTCGTTCGGCGTCCTACCCTTTCGGATGGCAAACCTGATGATGCTCTTGGTGGAACAGCGGATAGCCTTCAACGCAGTCATGAACGGCTGCCACCCCTCGGTGACTGGTTGGTTTTCTGATGACCATCCCAGTTCCTCAGCGATCCGGAAGAGCTTCAGGGCAGAATGGCAGTACGTCCGGACGGAGTTCCGCGAGTATCGCCTCTCCTTCAAGTAAACAGAAAACGTCGGAGCCACCTCCACAAGAGAGTCGATAGGCAGTTCATGGAGAGGCATGTTCATGAACTCAGACAGCCGTGTGGCCGCGGTCCTAAGCATCGGCAACAGCTCAGCGTGCTTCGACATGGGAACTGCATCGAGCACATCCTTAACGGTGTTGATCGTGTTGGGGGCGGATATTCCACTCCCGTGGGAAGACACCTGCTGAACTAGAGCACTTGATGTGCCAACTACGCAGCATTGTGCAGACATATATCTTTTCTCCCTAATGAAGTCGCTGTAAGACCAGCGATCAAAGTGCATATAAAACGTGCAGGAATGCGTTGACTGGCGAATCAGGTTCACAAGCGGCGCCGACGGACGTATCTGTGAGGTGATACAGCGAAGTTCAGGAACTTGGCGAGCGTCGGATACTGCTATTGGCGAGATAGGTCTCGAGGTCAACAGGGAGAAACTTCGCATGACCGGGAAGATTGCGAGGCGTTAGCTGACCGCGCTTCACACGATCCTGAATCGCGCGCACAGATACTCCGAACAGGTCGGCTACCTGACGCACGGTAAAGGTCCCGTTCATAGCAATTCCTTTGTGGACAAGGAGGGTTTCGAGCAGGGGAAACCTGGTGGCTTTGGCGGAGTCGGTTGCCATTTTGAGGTCCTTTCGCGTAGGGATGGCGGCATTGAAGACCGGGAGTATGAGAGAGAAGATGCGGGCCCCGTTCCTTGACGGCCGGAGCCCACGGGTGCGCGCCTAATTAACGTCGTCGTCGAAGTTCCACAGACTGAGGACGCCGTACGGAAGGATGCCAGGACACACCAGGAACTCTTGATCAGTCTCGGGTTCCTGAATCCCGTCCTGATTCGTGAGGTAGCGTTTACGCGCTTCCAGCCGCTGCCTGGTTCGCGAGTCAGCCCAGCGCATCTCGTCAGTGAACGATTGCCCCTGCTGAGCCTTCAGGAAGGATTCAAGCAGCAGGCAGTCCGGACATTCAGGGTTGCGACGGGGTTTCGTCCGTCCCGTGAGCAGCGAGGATACTCGATCGAGCAAGGGACGAACGAACTCGTCGAAGTTCAATTCCACCTCGACAACCACAGGAGTCAGCGGAGCACAGAGTTTCTGCGATCCGTCCTTCCAGTGCTCGAGGATGTGTTCCTTCTCCGTCGAGCCAGTGCCGACGAAATGCACAAGAGCCGTCCGTTCCACTCGGCGCCTGTGGGGGCCGTGCTGGAGCATCCATGCGTACAGGTTGAGCTGTGCCCGGAATTGATAAAACTGCGGGCAGTCTTCTGTCTTCACCTGCGCGGTCTTGTTGTCCACCAGATACACGGTGCCCCGATCGTTCTCCAGAACAACGTCAGGGTAGCCATAGACAAACATGTGGGAGTCGAGATCCGTACACTCCAGTCTGCCAATAGGTGCAACGGCAATAGAGTCGCGCAGGAACTCGAAACAACGAGGAAGAGACTGGTCACGCCGGAGTAGTTCGGTATAAAGCCACTTCTGCGTTTTGTCGTGATACTGCATTACCGCGGGCGCGGGAAACTGATAGGGACGTTTCCACTTATGCTTGGCAGCCGTGATGAAGCAGTTCGGGCAGGCTTCAGGATTCGCCATGATCGCGACATTGCTGACGCTGATGCGGGTTGGTTCATCGGGTAGCGAGTCATACAGAGCGCGCCAGTACGCTGGCGTACGAGGTGGGAGAGTCGAATAGGTCATGGAGGGCCTCGGGGTGAAGTGGTATTGCGGGTTTACTTCAAGATCAGATCGGAGAGACTGACGGAGCGACTAGACCTTAGCAACGGAGCGCCGCACAGAAGGATTGCGACAGGCTGACCACCGGGTCAGACTGTCTGGCCCGAGTTGATTAAGGCCTGCATCATCGAGCACGGTCCTCAGCAACAAGTCGATCGTCGGAGAATCCTGTGTTGGCTTTCCGAAAATTGTCTTTGAGCCCGTAGTGGCTTTGACTCGAAGTAGTTGGTGAATTATCAACTCAGTTAGCGTAACGGCTGAGTCATTCTCGCCGAAGTAAAGCGCGCCGGCCTTACTGTCGAATGCCTCCCACTTTAAGTGCCGGAGATCGCTCAGCCGGACAGTCAGGTAGAGCATCAGAGTTACGACAGCCGATGCTCGAGGGTCGGGATTAGTTCTGGCCCTGGCAAGAAGCCGACGAATGTCATCATCCGAGGGGAGAGTTGGGTATTGCTTCACTGCTGTCCTCACGTGGGAGCAGTGATGGATTGGCGACCCGGAGAGGTGACCTTGCTGCTCCGAGTATGGTTAGTATAGGAACTCCCATGCACTCTGCTGCTGAATGGCACATTTTCTTGAGGAAAATCGAAGATCCTATACTAAAGACGCAGCGAGGCAGAGAACCGCAACGTGTTCCAAATTCGTAATAACTCTATTGTTTTGACCAGTTTGATCGAATCCCTTGTATCATTTGCCCGACACGTACCTAACAGGTCATTCACTTTGCGAACAGCGATCACATATTGTTCGACTATGCCGACCCCCGCGGCTGACGCTGTGGGAGAAGGCTCTTGAACAAGAAGTTCCTCACAGAACGGGACATCTGCACGCAGTTCATAACCCCAGCCGTTGTGAATGCGGGATGGGATCTTCAGTCTCAAGTCCGCGAGCAGGTGTATTTCACGAAGGGTCGAATCATCGTCCGTGGCAAGATGGTCAGCCGTGGGAAGCGGAACTTCGCTGATTACCTGCTGTATTATAGGCCGAACGTTCCCATCGCGCTGATCGAGGCGAAGGACAACAACCACCCCCTAGCTGGAGGTATGCAGCAGGGTCTCGGATATGCCGAGATCCTCGACGTTCCCTTCGTTTTCTCGTCGAACGGCGACGGCTTTATCTTCCACGATCGCACCGGAATAACGACTCCGAAAGAGTCGGAAATCGCCCTCGACGCCTTCCCTTCACCACAGACCCTCTGGTCCAAGTATCGAGCCTGGAAAGAGTTGACCTCAAATGACGAACAGGTCGTCCTGCAGAACTACTTCGATGACGGCAGCGGAAAGGAACCGCGTTATTACCAGCGAGTTGCAATCAATCGCGTCATCGAAGCGATCTCAAAGGGGCAAAACCGCATTCTGTTGGTAATGGCTACTGGCACGGGAAAGACGTACACAGCGTTCCAGATCATCTGGCGTCTATGGAAGGCTGACAAGAAGAAGCGGATCCTATTCCTCGCGGATCGGAACGTGCTTGTCGATCAGACCATGGTCAATGATTTCCGTCCGTTCGGCGCGGCCATGGCAAAGCTCAGTACGAACTCAAAGACGATCGAGCGCGACGACGGAAGCAAGATCCAACTGAAGACGGCAGTGGACAAGAAGCAGCGCCGGATCGATACCTCGTACGAGATATACCTCGCGCTCTATCAAGCTATCACCGGCCCTGACGAAAGCCAAAAGCTGTACAAGGAACTTTCTAGAGATTTCTTTGATTTGATCGTCGTCGATGAGTGCCATCGCGGCAGTGCGGCGGAAGATTCCGCATGGCGAGAGATCCTGGAGTATTTCTCATCGGCAACACAGATCGGCATGACCGCTACACCTAAGGAAACCGAATACGCCTCGAATATCGAGTACTTCGGGGATCCGATCTATATTTACTCTCTCAAACAGGGCATCAGCGACGGCTTCCTCGCTCCGTACAAGGTGATCAAAGTCCACATCGACAAGGACATCGAAGGCTACCGTCCAACACCCGGAGAGACGGACAAGTATGAGCAACTGGTTGAAGACCGTCTGTACAACCAAAAGGACTTCGATCGTAAGCTCGTCATTGACGAACGTACGAAACTCGTCGCGAAGAGGATCACAGAATTCCTGGCCGAGAGCGGTGACCCCTACCAGAAGACAATCGTCTTCTGTGTGGACACGGAACATGCCGCACGTATGCGGCAGGCGTTGATCAATGAGAACCAGGAACTCGTTCAGCAGAACAGCCGGTACGTGATGAGGTTAACCGGCGACGACACGGAGGGAACGGAGCAGCTCGACAACTTCATCGATCCTGAAACTCCTTACCCAGTAATCGTAACGACGTCGCGCCTGCTTTCGACGGGCGTCGATGTGCAGACGTGCCGAGTCATCGCTTTAGATCGCGAAGTCGGATCAATGACTGAATTTAAGCAGATCCTCGGCCGCGGAACTCGAGTCCACGAAGATACGAAGAAGTACTTTTTCACTCTGATCGACTTCCGTAAGGCTACAAATCACTTCGCGGATCCTGACTTCGATGGTGATCCCGTTCAGGTTTATCAACCCAAGCCAGACGGACCGATGGAGGCACCTGAGGACTTCGGCCCCGACGAGCAGGACACCGACCAGGAAACGAAGGAAGACGAGCGGGTCATCATTGATGTGTTGCCTCCGAACACCGATGAACCAGATGGGCCGCCGAAGAAGTATTACCTGAAGAATGGTAAGCAGGTGTCCATCCTCGCAGAGCGGGTCGAGTATTTGGATGAACACGGCAAGCTCGTAACTGAGAGCTTGCGTGATTTCTCGAAGCGGACGCTACGAAGCAAATTCGCGAGCCTGGATGACTTCCTCTCCAATTGGAAAGCGGCGGACCGGAAGCAAGCCATCATCGACGAATTGGCTAACGAGGGTCTATTGCTTGCGCCTCTAGCGGATGAAGTTGGGAAGGATCTGGATCCGTTCGATCTCATTTGCCATGTGGCGTTCGACCAGCCGCCGCTCACTCGGCGCCAGCGCGCGGAGAATGTCCGGAAGAAGGACGTGTTCAGCAAGCATGGCCCGCAGGCGCGGGCGGTGCTGGAGGCGTTGCTCCAGAAGTACCAGGATCAAGGTGTAACCGAACTCGACGATCCCCGTATCCTGAAGGTCTCCCCGTTCGATACCATGGGAACGCCATTGGAGCTTTTGAAAAGTTTTGGTGGACGCGACGCCTTCGGGGCTGCAGTCCATGAAATTCAATCCTTGCTGTACGAAGTAGCGGCCTAATCTATGTCTGTTCGCAATCTTGTTAAATCCATTCAGGACATCATGCGCCAGGACGTTGGCGTGGATGGCGACGCACAGCGGATATCCCAACTGTGTTGGATGTTCTTCCTGAAAATCATCGACGATCAGGACCAGGAACTTGAGGTCATGCAGGATGGTTATCGCTCGCCGATCCCGAAGAAGTATCAATGGCGAGCATGGGCGGCCGACCCAGAAGGAATCACCGGCGACAAGCTGCTCGCGTTCGTGAACGACGAACTGTTCTCCTCATTGAAGGACTTGAGTTTGGCGGGCAAGGGCGGCCGAGCGCGAGTCGTTCGCGACGTATTCGAGGACGCCTACAACTATATGAAGTCGGGACAGTTGATGCGGCAAGTGATCAACAAGATCAACGGCATCGACTTCAACAATCTGGCGGAGCGGCAGCACTTCGGCGACATCTACGAACAGATCCTGAACGATCTCCAGAGCGCCGGCAATGCCGGCGAATATTACACGCCGCGCGCAGTCACGGCTTTCATGGCTGACCGCATTGATCCCAAACCAGGCGAGATACTGTTGGATCCCGCGTGCGGCACTGGAGGCTTTCTTACCTGCGCAATCAATCACATGCGTAAGAAGTACGTGAAGAAGCCGAAAGACGAGCAGAAGATGCAGCAGGCGCTGCGGGCCGTCGAGAAGAAGCAATTACCGCACATGCTCTGCACCACGAATATGTTACTGCACGGGATCGACGATCCGTCTTTCGTTCGCCACGACAATACCCTCGCAAGACCGTACATCAGTTACAGCCAAGCTGACCGGGTGGACATCGTTCTGACAAACCCACCATTCGGGGGTCGCGAAGAAGACGGAATTGAAAGCAACTTCCCCAAGCAGTTCCAGACGAAAGAGACCGCGGACCTTTTCTTGGCCCTTATCGTCCGGCTCTTGAGACCGGGCGGTCGAGCGGCAGTGGTTCTCCCCGATGGCACGTTGTTTGGCGAAGGTGTGAAGACTCGCTTGAAGGAACACCTGCTGGAGGAATGCAACCTCCATACAATTGTGCGGTTGCCAAACAGTGTCTTCAAGCCGTACGCCAGCATCGGAACCAATCTGCTGTTCTTCGAGAAGGGATTGCCGACGAAAGAGATCTGGTACTACGAGCACCAGATTCCGGATGGTCAGAAGTCATACTCGATGACGAAACCAATCCGATTCGAGCACTTCGATCCGTGTCTCGCCTGGTGGGAAAAACGGGATGAGAGCGAAGTCGCATGGAAGCTTTCCATAGAAGACGTAAAAGCAAAGGGCTACAACCTCGATTTCAAGAACCCGCACGTTACCGAGGAGGATCATGGTGACCCCGCCGAACTGCTGTTAAAACTGGAACACAGTGAGCAGGAAACGGGCAAGTTGCGCGATGCGCTGAAGAATATTCTTCAAGAGGCATTGCTTCGATGACCCACGCTGAAGTCCTAAGCCGCTTTGAGGAGATGATCGAGGCACCTGAAGCAGTTTCACGCCTCAAAGCGTTCATCGTTGATCTCGCCATCCGAGGTCGGATCGTAGAGCAAGATTTCACTCAGATATCCGCATCGCAGTGGTTAGCAGATGTGCTTCGCGATAAAAGGCCCAATGAGCATCTGGAGCAATTCAACGAAATGCCCTATCAGATCCCGAAGAATTGGGCATGGATACCTTTTTGTCAAGTTGTCGAAGGCATGGCCAATGGGATTTACAAACCAGAAGGCTTTTATGCAGACGACGGCGTTCTCTGCCTGCGAATGTACAACATCAAAGACGGCCAGATAAACTTCGACAAACCAAAGCGGATTAGAACAACTGTCGAAGAAAGAGAAAGTTACGAGTTACGACGGGGGGACATTCTTGTCAATCGAGTCAACAGCAAAGAATTGGTTGGAAAGGCCGCTGTTATACCAATTCATTCTGAGCCCTTGATCTTTGAAAGCAAGAATATCCGGGTGAGGCTTGTAGAAACGGAGACGCTGCCCTTCTTCGTTAATCTGCTGTTTCGGTCGTCATTGTACCGGGCAATCATCCGCGACTATGCGAAGCAGGCTTGTGGTCAAGCCACCATCAATCAATCGCAGCTGGCAACGCTCCCTCTGCCTTTGCCGCCTTTGGAGGAGCAACAAAGGATTGTAGCGAAGGTCAGCCTCCTGTTTGAGATGTGCAGTCGTCTGGCGGACTCTCAGAAGGAGCGGGAACAGCGACGAGATCGTCTGGTTGCGGCAAGTCTGCACGCGCTGACCGACGGACAATCAGAGGATAGGTCTGCAACGTCGCTTCAGGATTCCGCCCGGTTCTACTTCAGCCACCTCCCGCGTCTCGTTCTTCGCGTCGATCACGTAGTTAAGCTTCGCTCCACCGTGCTCGATCTTGCTGCTCGGGGACGTTTAGTACCCCAATGTGCAACTGACGAACCCGTGAAGAACACTCTGAGGAAGATCTCAGCGCGGCTGGAAAAGTTGGGCTCGAGCCCTAGTCAAACAAAGACCGACTTGAGCAAACAGCCAGAGTTTTTGTTCACGATTCCTTCGACTTGGTCGTGGGTTAGCCTGGGTGAGATCGCACTGAGCGTATGTTATGGGACTTCACACAAATCGGAGGTTTTGGAGGATGGGGTCCCCGTGCTCGCAATGGGACACATCAAAGATGGCAGCGTTGATCTGAATACTGAGAAGAAGGTGCCGGATGACATTGAAGACCTGCCAGCTCTATACCTGAAGCGTTACGACCTTCTGTATAACCGGACGAACAGCGCGGAACTCGTTGGTAAAACTGGGATTTTTCTGGGCGAAGACGACCAATACACATTTGCTTCTTACCTCATACGAATGAGATTCGCGCTTGATCTTGTGAATCCGGCCTACATCAACATTGCGATGAACGCGCCGTATTTCCGCCCCACCCAAATCGTTCCGCACCTCAAGCAGCAATGCGGACAAGCTAATGTCAACGGCACGAAGTTGAAGACTATGATGATTCCGTTCCCTCCTTTCGAGGAGCAGAACCGAATCGTGAATAAAGTGAAAGAACTAATGAAGGTCTGTGCGGAACTAGAGGCTCAGATCGGGAACACATCGCGCATTCGTTCATCCCTGCTGGAAGCGGCCCTGCACGACGCTCTTTCAGCTTCGCGACTTGAAAGAGCCCACGCATGACATTGATGGGATCCGGGCCGATCCTAGGCTGTCGGAACTCCAAGCTCGCGGACGGTTGACCTTGCAGCAGAGTGCTTCATGCAACAGACACGAGCAATTCGGACGCTCTTCTGGAATTCCTAGAAGCTCGCTACACAGAACGTTCTTTGTACCCATCGAGGCACTGAAGGGGGCTCGAGGGAAAGCGCCCGGCTATGGCTTTTCGATTACGGCACTCTGTTGCTTGTTGATTGAGACGTTGCAATCTTTTTGGAATGGGTTGCCGAGCAATAGCAAATCGGAGCTAAGACGACTCGGAGATTATGAACCTCCGCCTGAATATGCCGTCGCCAAACCCGAATGGCCACAGACGAACGAGGTAGTGTTCACGGACTTCTTTCAGAACAACCTATTCGCGCCGATCTTTCCGGGCGTGGATGGCAAGACTTTCTATCACTGCATCCGCAACGGTGTTCTTCATCAGGCACAAACCAAGGCCGGATGGACGCTGACGACGGCATCGAGCGCACCCCTTTGGGACGCCAGCGCGCGGAGGCTAAACCGGAACTATTCGCGGACGCGACAAAGTCCAGTTTCGATGCGTACCTCCAACTACTGCGCGGGACGGCCCCCAACGATATTCGGTGGGTGAACGCGTAGGAAGATTTGGCGGCTGGTGAGCATGAGCTGACCTCGGTCTTCTGCGTGTGTCGCTCTTGAGATATTCTGAGCGCGATTCTGGGAGGCTCTCGGTGATCGACGATCCGCACGCTCTCAAAATCTACATCGACGGTAACTCCTACAAGAACCCTGGTGGTCCCGGCGGCTTCGCTGGCATTGCGGTGTATCCGGACGACTGGAACCGTGATCCTGAGATCATCTTTCAACTGGGATTCCAGCAGACAACGAACAACCGAATGGAGTTGAGTGCCTGCATTCGTGCATACGAGTACGTTCGCGAACATGGACCGGCACTCGGCGTTCAACGAGTGCAAATCGTTACCGACTCCCAGTACGTTAACGACAATCTCCGATATGCCAGATTCTGGAAAGCTAATAGATGGAAAACGCGGAGCGGCAGACCAGTCGATAACGAAGACCTCTGGAAAGAACTGCTGTCCCTTCAATCGAAGGTGAAGGTTCGCACCGAGGTGATCTGGAGAAAGGGCAAGAAATCGCCGCTGCTCAAGGCGATCGATCGCGCGGCGAAAGACGCCGGGAAGCAGCCTTGGAAGATAGATCGTGGCTTCCGAGAAGGAAAGGTCGGACGAAGCAAGTTGCCCGGCGCTGGCGCCTCCCAACTATTTCCGGCGACCGGACAGGACGCGATCGTGCATGTTTACCGGAGTGGCTTGGTCGGTCGCAGTGGGTTCCGAGTGTTCTTCGACCTGTACTCCGAGGCCGCAGCCGGGTACATCGGCAAGTACCGGGCCTATTGCCCGCCAGAGATCGCCGCCGATCTCCACAGAGGGCACACGTATCGTGTGAGGTTTAATAACGGCCTCAACCACCCGCAGATCGAGGCGATTCTGGAGCGCGATTATGTTCTCCGGAGCGCCGTTGGCGCGTGATGGCTTGCGTTGTTAGCGACTTACGTTTCTGTGCAACAAAGCGACTTGGTCTCCATTGCTCAGGCACTCCCGAAGTGTCCTGCTAATGGCGGAGATCTATTTGTTGGGTAAAGTTACACCTCGGACAAGTTAGCACAACGATGGCGCCCGCGGATTTTCCTGTGTGGTAGTCCGCTATGCAAGTCCAGTCCTGGTTGAGTATGCCTCCGCAGGAGCATGTAACCGGTACTTCCCTACTGGGTTTGTTTTCCTTCGTTTGCCTGTTTCCAACTAGCCGTTTGAATAACTCCCCGATCATTCAGTTCCTCCGCCGCTGTCTGTCGGACCACCTGGTAATGCGGGTGGCCAAGACAAAGCTGTCATACCGCTGGAGTTTACCTCGCTTTAGCCGTGCAATTATGTGACGGGGAATTGACTTTGTACTTCTGTTCCGAATCGGGAACCCTGTGCGGGATGATGCGCCAAAGATGAGAGTTATGGTCTATTAACGCCGATTCCCGTCGCTTTAATTTGCCGATTTCACATCAGACTCGTCTTTGGTTGCGAGACCCCTGATGAGTGACAGCCATTCCTCGAACTGCGTTACAGAGTGCTTATTTTTCGCCAGATTGCACGCGAGATGCGTTATCGAAAGGTTCCCCTCGTCGTAATTCGGATTGCAGCTTTCGATTCGGTCCGGCGAGGGCTGCAACAGCGGGTTTGACCTGTCTAGCCGAATTGGTGCCATACAAAGAGCGCATCGTTTGTTCTGCTCGAACCACTTCTTCGTCAGTAGCAGAATCAATGGCGTGTTGATCGGCGGCGCCGCGCGATATGGGTGAAAATGACTGCCGAGTGCTCCCGACCGAGACACCCGCCCATCAATCAAGGCGGCCATTCGCGCGATTTCGCCATTGATCGGGTCTTCCGGATCGGTAATGAACCGCTCCATCCGCCCGATCTCTTTCTTCTCCTCTGCCGTGAGGTTCCGGACAGCCGTCAGCTCGGATACCCGTCTAGCCGCATCCTGAAGCTGGAGTGTCAGTTCGCGGATTGGCAGTTGCAACAGTGATGCCTTTTCCTCTGGGCCGACCTCAACGACGTCGCCCTGGTTCGGCCAGCCGAGGCTGCGGTATGCCAAGGGCGCCACTTCGGGTGCCAGCGGGTACGGGTCGAAATCCCACGCCTGAAGAACCGGGAAAGAGTACAGGAAGCGGCCGGGATAATTCGTTCGAGCTTCGTCCCAACTCTCGGCCGGAACCAAGTCCTCTGTAGCACGTATGTGATGAGGCTCGACCCGAAGAACCGAAAGCAAACGACGGCGGTGAGCAGCATCCCTCGTAAATCGCTCGTCGCTCGTGCCAACGTAGATGACGACGTCCCGCGCAGGATTCATCAAAGCCCGCAGCTTCCGGCCGATACTCTGGCGCGTGAACGACAGCGCCGGCCAGCGGTCCGAAACGGGAGCCCATTCGGACTTGACAAACATCTTGTCAGAGGCAGTGATGATGTCGCCCAGAATCATAATTGCACCTGCCACATCGGTAATCCTGCAAGAGCCGCCCCCACGTCAGTGCCCTCAACTACATGACCACGTTCAAGAGGATTCCGATGTACGGGCGAACCGGCGAATATAACATCAGATGAACAGTCTCAGCAGGTCAATAGACGAAGGCTTGGGGATCCCCAAGCCTTTATTGCCGCAGGCACGGACACTCTGGGCATCATCGCCACACTGGCCCGCGGACATTCGTGGATGCTTCATCTTTACTGAAGTTGGTGCCGTACTCGGCTCATCGATTTCCATTTGACGTCCGGATAAGCAAAGAAGGCGGGTTGGCGAAGGTCATTTGGCCATAGCTCGCGCAAAGCACCGACGCGAACCTCTTTCGCGATCTTGCCGTTGATTCGCGTGGCGTAGGTTCCCGACGCGACCGCCCACCGTGTTCCCAACTGCTTCAGAAGGGTTTTGGCGCCGGCGGCAGCACATTCTTCTAACACGTATCGTGCGTCTTCCAGACGCATGTACCGCGCTACATCCTTCGACTTGCTCGATTCACCCCCAACGACAACCCAATGTATCCCTGCCTCAGCGATAAGGTTGCGGAGGTTTGGCCAGATGTCGTGGAGTGGTTTGGGGCCGCTCAAAAGCGGCTCGAAGGACACCCACTTTATCCTGGCTCCTGTGCTGGCAAGATCCCGGATGCGATGTTCTTGACTCGGATGCTCCACTGTCACGCCTTGCCACACGTTATCTGGCCAGTCGATTCTTGAGGACATTTTCAGCAAGCGCGCTGAACGCTTCGTGAGTATCTGAAACTGGTGCTGCGGAGCCGATGAAAACGCGAAGAAGTGTTGGAATATCACGTCGTCAGCCAGTGACTCATGAAACAGATCGGACAGGCTATTGACAAAGACGAGTCGTGAATCACGTTTGTTGACTATCGAAGCCAACCGCTCGGGAATGAAATGAATTTTCCCTGTCCACCCAATCGCGGAGGAGTTCTGGTCCATCCTGTTGACAATCGACGAATATGGATTGTTTTCGCCGGTTCCCAACACATGGTTGTTCTTCATCCGCCATGCTTCTCCGATGGCATAGCAGTTTCGGCAACCCTCCGACTTCTTACTACAGCCGACGATCGCATTGAGCGTGTATTCGGTCCAGACAATCTTCGATCCATCAGCCACGCTGACTCTCCTCGCTGGTGACCAATACCGGCGCGGCGCCGAACGGTACAACCATCTCTCCAATGCCGAAGTAGGAGTTCAGTTGGCGGTACAACTGTCGGAGTTCTGCTTCCCTTGCGCCCGCTTCAATGTTCTCAAAGTGTTTCTTCACGTAGTCGTAAACACGATCCAGTCCATGAGTTTTGGACTTCGCTGCCTTAGTGGCGGGGCCTTGGGTCACAGATGAAACAGCCCGTTCGATGAATGCGGTCGCCTCCGACTCAGAAACAATCGGACCTTCAGGAGTCATCTCGATGATCTTGTCCAGAATTGGGCGATTCTTTGCGGCTACCAGACTCAAGCCGCGTTCCGTGGCAACGCGGCGGATCTCGGGATCGACCTGGCTGGCAGCCTCGTATGCTGTTATCAAACGGTGAGCAGTACGGATCTTAATATTCGCAGCCGCACAGAAAGCGGTCCACGTCCGTTCGGCTTTGTATATGGCACGGTAACCGTGAAGGACTCGACCTAGCTCGTACCGGTCGCGGACAAAATGCCCGATGATCTGGATCAGATCTTGCCGCAGTTTCGCTTCGCACTGACGATCTTCGTCGCTGAGCTGGGAAGCAAGATCGATGAACCGATCAAGGTCGAGGTTGTAACTTTCGGTCAATTTGACCGAATTGCGGGAGGAGATAGCAACGACGTTTTCCAAATGAGCCCCGGGCCGAAAACGGCAGAGTTTACACAACCATGAGACTGTAACGTTTCTGATACTCGACGGATGTGATGTCCGACACAGTGACATTGTGCGAGGGACGGCACTACACCAAGCAACTTCGTACACGCACAGTCCAGAAGAAGGCCTCGGCAGCAGCCCGAGGCCCTTCACACGTGATCTCAGCAACCCGCCCGACAATACCCGATCTGCTCCGCCCTGGGGTTGTAGTCCGTGCTCCTCTTGCCACACGGATCAACCTCCACAATCCTCTGCCGTTACGCTCGATTACGGCGGTGATCAGCGCAGCGTCTCAAAGACCTGCGAACCCGTCGGCCGATTCGCTCACCAGCACAGGTCTGGGGACTTACTAACTCAAGGTTCCGTTGGATCCAGTCGCCTTCGTCATCCACGACCTTTACGCAGTATGCGGCTCCACCGCGACCATACTCGAATGGCCGTACATCGGCACTGTCCTGTACCGGCCCTCCGAGCGCGGAGCGGTTCTGCCCATTTCCCACGTAACCAGTCCAAGCCTTCCGGATGAACGACGGATCGACTTTGGTTTCCAGCGACATTATCAAATGGAAATGCGGCCTGACTGCCGTCATTCCGGATCCGGAGTAGTCTCTCGTGTCCAGACCACCTGCATAAGCAACTGATCCTCCAAGACTACGTTCCAAGTTGTCGATGAACATCGCCAACTTGGCTGTCGCACCGTTCTGAGACACCTCGTATGGGAACGTCAGCGTGGTGAAAAACTGCCATCTCATCGTCTCAAGATACTTACCGAGTCCCGCCGCGTTTTCTCTGTTCCGTTGAACCGGGAGCACATCCGTTAACATCATTACATCCTCCATTTACCCTTTGGTCCTTCCAAGCCCAATGGCTCGGTCTGTGATGGCGAGAGCCGGTTCTCCACCCCTCTTTCAAGGTCGCAACCGCCAATGGACAATCTGGCGCCATTTTGTATCGTGTACATAGGCTTACCAAACATTCCGCAGCAAGAGTGCCGCGATTTCTTTCGGCCGCATAGGACACCCTTGTCCACTGTCCTATCTGGAGTATTCTGCGAACCGCTCAGAAACGAATCCCGAAGCCGCGGCCCAAATTGGGAATTACCCAAACCGGCGTTAAGTGTTCCCACGGCGTGTATCGCAAGCGTGACCGCAGCGAGTCACGAAAGTTACGCCTTACACCGGCTATCATTACGAAATCTCATTCACTCCAGAAACTGTTCGTTGTAATATCCTCCGTTCGTCAGTTCTTCGCCGTCCAAGGCACGAGATTAACTCCCCCTGAATGTGCTTGCCTGGCTTGGTAGGTCATGAGTAAATGGAATACTCGCTCGAGCAGAATGCATTTCGGATTCTCTGCTTACCCGCTGACGCTCCTCCGAAGGAGGTGTACAAGCAGCAGCGGCGCATCGAGAACGCTCTGGAGATCGGGGACCACGACTGGGTAGATGGTTTCTCGTTCGTTCCCGCCATCCCCCTCAGCCAAGAAACGATACTTGATGCAGTCCATCGAATTGAGAAACAGCGTGAACTCGAGGAACTATTCTGGGTTCACGATCTTGAGGGGAAGTTCGAGTTCCAATCTGGAACGGCTGATCGTATTCTGGCGACCCTCCGTTACAACATTGGACAGAACACGACGAAATCTGCAGTCGCCCAGCACAATCTCGCGGTCATCCAGTCTTACCTTGCATTGAACGTCGCAGGTACTCGGCGAATCGAGTATTGGAGCGATGCACTCCGGTATTGGAACAAAACACTCGACAACAACATCTTCTGGCAGTTCATGCAGGACCGTGCGGAAACACTCAATGACGGTCGGAATGGAAACCACCAAGATCTCCGAACAGCGGCTAAGGACGTCCTTCGACGAGTGCTCATGAACGAAGTTTGGGCCACGATTGACACCCGAGACTACAAAGCCGCGGCTGGTCTGGCCGCAATCATTCGGGAACACACCCAGGTCTTTGGATATGAGGACTTCATGTCCGATGTTGGTGAGCGACTCGCGAATGATGGTTTAGGCAGGATCGGAAGCGTTATGGACCGTTTGGCCGGCATCAAGGAGGACACTGACAAGCAGATTGCTCGAAAGCAATTACTCACTGCGGAAGCCGACCTTAGGCGCATCGCACAGGATTGCGACGCGGCTTTCGCCGCGTTCAGCGACAAGAAAGCAAGGCGCACGTTCCGGGACGCACGCGCCTTGGCGCTGCAGAAGTTATCTATTCTCTACTTCAACGTTGTAGGAGACGAAGAAGAGGCCCTCCGCCTAGTCGTCGAAGCGCAGGCATTCGCTCAAGATCTCGAAATCAAAGAGACGCTGGCGGATGGCTGGAGGCATGTTCAACGTGCCCTCTGTTGTTCGGAAGCAATTGCACTACTGAAGCAGAAGAACTTTGTCGCGGCCCAGGACAAACTCGCTACGGCTCTAAAACTCTCGACGGAAGAACAGAAGGCTGAAATAGAAGAGATGCAAGAGACCGTTCACAGGCAACGCATTTTCGCCGATGTGGACACAACCAACCACAATCCCTCTCTTTCCACGTACAACGGAATAGGAACGAAGTTCTATGGCAAAAGAGATTACGACGCTAAGACGAACTCGTACATCACCGTTCACTGGCTCGTACTGCTTTTCCTCCCCATCATCCCATTAGCTTCATACCGCGTTACGGACATAGGTGCGGATCTGTACAGGATCTATGGTCGCGTGCCGCTTACCCCCTTTCTCAGAAAGTATCGGTGGTGTGTAGTTGCTGCAATTGTTCTCTTCGCCATATTCGTCATGGTCAGCAACAACGACTCAAGTTCCTACCCCTCGTCTTCAAATCCATACGTGTATACACCGCCACGTACCAGCTCCCCTAAATCTGGCTCTGGGGTGTCGCGACTTGCCGGGGATGAGACGCCGATAACGTCTAACGAAGATTTCGATCAGCGGAATAACAGACCGCCAGTCGTTGGAGGTAGCTCATTCGCAACACGTCAAGCGGAGAAAGCTGCAATCGAATCCGAACGACAAGAACTGCAGCAGTTGGGCGAGTCAATTGATCTTCGGAAACAGCGTCTCGATAACGACTCGGCCGAACTGCAAGTAATGCAGTCCTACATGACCTCAGTGAGGTCGAACTATACCGAGGACACTGTTCCGGAATACATACGGCAGAAGTACAACCAAACAGTCCGAGAGTACAACTCCAAGCTCGCCGAACATAACAGCGCGGTTGACGAATACAACACCGATCTTCGGCAGTACAGAGGGAGGATTGCGGATTTCAACCGACGTGTGGACCGCTACAACGCAAACAGATGAAGAAGCGACTAAAGAAAAAACTAATGAAAAAGACGCTTGCCGCAGCCACAACACAGGGCGGACAGACGGCAACCCTTTCAGATTCTGCGAAAGTTTTCGCACTCGAGTGCTGGCGGATTCAGAAGCTGCTGCCGGATTTCAAAGACAACAAGAAGTGTCTCGTATTGAGCAGCAGCATTGAAAAGATGATTGAAGCCATGCGCGGGAACGGTATCGAAATAGAGGATCCTGAGGGATTGATTTATCGGGACGGAATGACCTTGGAAGTAGTCACCGTTTCGGACACTGATGCTCTTACGGCCGGCTCGAAAGTCATTGCTGAGACACTCGCGCCAACAATCTATGTTCACAACAAAGTTGTTCAGCCAGCAAAAGTGATCATTTCGGTTGGGAGAGGAACTAGCGAATGAGCCGAGCCACAATTGATTTCGGGATCGACCTCGGGACGTCTAACAGCGAGATCGCTTGTATGGATCGCGGCGAACTTGTCGTCGTGAAAAACACGATTACAGGGAGTGAAATAACGCCATCAGTAGTGAAGGTCGATGCGAAAGGCACCATTGTTGTGGGGCAAGCCGCTTACAACGCCCTGGAATATGACCCTGAGAACACCGTTGGGGAATTTAAAAGGTGGATGGGGAATGCAGGACACGATTGGTTCCGCTTCAAGCGTTCCGATAAGCGAATGACAGCAGCAGAATTGTCTGCAGAGGTATTGAAGATATTGAAGGTCAGCGCCGCGTCGAGATTCGGAGGAGAGCAGGTCAACGCTGCAGTCATTACTGTTCCGGCGATGTTTCTTATTCCAGCATGCGAAGATACAAAGACCGCCGCTAAACTCGCCGGCATTGAGACTTGCCCACTGTTGCAGGAGCCCGTCGCTGCGGCTATGGCCTACGGTTACAAAGCGCAGACGTTGACGGGCAACCTTCTCGTCTTTGATTTGGGAGGTGGCACATTCGACACAACGATCGTAGCGGCCAAGGAAGGAAGATTAGTGGTTGTCGGCCATGATGGAGACGACAAACTCGGGGGTAAAGACTATGACTGGGCAATCGTGGAAGTGCTAATTAACAGACTTGAAGCGGAATTTGGACCACTTGGGCTGAAGCGCGGTGGCGCGAGAGGCCGCGCAATGGCCAAGCTCAAGTACCTCGCCGAAGACGCAAAGAAGACGCTATCGCAGCTACCGACTGCAAACGTGGAGATTAACCAACTCGGAGACGGACTCGACGAAGTAGATACCGTGGTGCAGTTGACCCGCTCCGACTTTGAAAAAGCAACCGAACACCTAACGAAGGCGTGCGTATCGATTGCCGATCGTCTTCTCGATAAAGTACGGCTCTCGCGAGATGATTTAACGGCGGTTCTTTTGGTGGGTGGCCAGACGCAAAGTACTTCTGTTCGTGTCAGGGTGTCAGAGCACTATGGCAAGGCCGATTTTCGATTTGATCCGTTGACCGTTGTTGCAGCCGGTGCGGCACTATTCGCGTCAACACAAAGAATACCTTCATCGAAATATCCGAAAACCGGTCAAGGCTCAAGCATTGAAGTGAAAGCTGCCTACAGTCCCGTGTCGAGCGAGCTGGATTCAGATATTGCGGTGGCGGTCGATCCGCCAGCGTCCGGCGCGACCGTCACCATTTCTCGGACCGATGGAGGATGGACCAGCGGAGCGATCCCCTTGCCCAGCAACGGAAAGATTCACACTACCGTTGTGTTGAGAGCAAAAAAGGTCAATGCATTTGAGGTCCAAGTATTGGATAGAACAGGGGGGCGAATCCCTGGTGGAGTGACAGCTTTTTCCATAACGCATGGACTCGCCGTAGCCCAAGCGACGACTTCGAGGGCGTTTGGTGTTGCACTCGAGAATAACGAGGTAAAAATTATCATTCCGAACGGAGCACCGCTACCAGCGAAGGGAACACAGAAATTTGCAACGGCACATGAGGTAATCGCTGGTAACCGAAAAAGCTCTCTGAAGATTTACGTATTAGAAGGCGACAATCCTCGTGCTGACAGAAACATCAAGATTGGCGAAATTGTTCTGAACGGTGATGAACTCCGTCGGTCGCTGCCTGTCGGGGAAAGTGTGGAAGTCACATATCGACTCGACGAGTCGAAGACTCTATCTGCTGAAGCAGTTTTCCCATCGCTGCGAGAAGCTCGACAGATGGAATATAAGCCAGAAAGACCGCAGTTGCGATCCGAGGAGATCGAGATCGAAGTGAAGAAGGAACGGGGAAGGATCGCAAAACTTGAGAGGGCAGTTCCAGAAAGGATAAATCCGCAGCTGAACGAACAGATAGTGAAAGTTGAAAAGGAACAAGATGCGTCGGATTCTGATCATGACGCAGCCCAGAAAGCCGCGCAACAATTGATTGAGTTAAAGCAAACGTTAGATAAATTGGAGAAGTCTTCTGAATGGGAGCTGCTGCTGCTGGAGCTACCTACGTACAAAGAAGACATTCCGTATGTTGAGAGCGTTGGAAGCGCGGATGAAATCAGGCGGTACAAGGAGGCGGTAACCGCTTCTGAGCGCGCGATCGCCGAGCACGATTTGGGTTCACTGCGAGAGTGTGTTACGCGACTCCGCGACATCTACTGGCCGCTCGCACTATCGCAGGATGACGTGTGGAAAGGCCAGTTTGCTCGCATGAGCGAGCAGGAAGATTTTGTTGATCCACTGAAAGCTGAGAGGCTGAAGGAAGAAGGTTTCCGAGCCCTGAAGAGGGGGGACATGGATTCTTTGCGGACGATTGTTTTGGACCTCTGTCACCTCCTGCCGACCTGGCAGCAAGGCAAGCTCGACGATCGATTCAAAGATGCGGGGCTCCGTCACGCGAGAGGACATGGCGCTTGATATCACCAGGTTACAACCTGGAGAACTAATTCGTGAGACGTACAGCATCGTGCGCTATCTCGGTAGTGGCGCATTCGGCGACGTTTACCTCGCCAGGCATCGGTACATGGGACTTCAAGCCCTGAAGGTGTTCCCGCGCGAGGACGGTACGGATGCACTCGAAGAAGCCTATCTGCTCGGGAAGCTAAGCCACCCCAACATTGTGCGAATGTTCGAGGCTAACGAGTTCGAGCATTCCGACTCTCGTCTGGGCTATTTCAGTATGGAGTACGTCGAGGGCGGCACTCTGCTTGAGTTGTTTGAATTGGAACTCGAACTTCAGACCCGCCTTCGACTCGCACAAGACATACTGGAGGGCTTAGCGTTCGCACATTCGCAGACGCCCCCTGTAATCCATCGAGATATAAGCCCTAGCAACATACTTGTCGAACAAACGAGTTTCACTTGCAGAGCGAAAATAAGCGACTTCGGTCTCGCCAAACACGTCGATGCAGAGTCCCTAGTTGCGAGTGCTGCTGGCAAGTATGTGTACATGGCGCCAGAAAGCTTCCTAGGAACTCATTCCACGAGTTCCGACGTCTACTCTGCGGCAATCGTGCTTTTCGAGTTGTTTACCGGATGCCATCCCTTCAGGCTGGCGCTGAGCCCGTCGGCTACGTCAGCCGAGATAGCTGCCGTTGTACGTGAATCGAGAGGCCAAAGTATCCCAAAGGTTTCGGAGACCTGCGACGATTTCAGTATAGATTGGGATCGATTTTTCGAGCACGCACTCTGCCACGATTACCGCGAAAGACCGGCGAACGCGCACGATCTCCTTCAAGCGTTTCAACACCAAATTTCAAGATCTAACAGCAATTCACGTCCGGCAGATTCGGCGCAAATGGTCAGCGAAGCCAGGAGGCTGGCAGAACAGGCCGACACGTTAGGTGAAGCAATAGAGTTGCTGGAACAGGCCTGTTCGTTCGACCCGAGGGTTCGTCATAAATACGCAGACATGCTTTCGCTCTGGAAGAGAGGAATCGTCCTTTGAACGAAAATGTCGTCACACTCGCGAACAAGATCGACAGGCTCGCCCGGACTGCAAGAGCGCAAGATCTTTCGCTGCTGCTCACACAGTCGGAATTAGAACGGGTAAGTCGCTTGGCTGCGGTAATCGATGCACTCGGAGCAGGTACTTACCTGATTGGATCGGGGCCTTACACACAAGGGGTGTATTCGATCATGGTCGAGGAAGTAGTGCTCGGTCGTCTTGCGACGCCGCTCGAACAGCCATTGGACAAACCGGTGGACATTTTTTGCCAAGATGTGACGTGTTTGACTCCTCGCGAGGTGTCCAGAAACCACGCCATGATCTTCAGGCTTGGGGATGCTCACATGCGGTATTTCATCCGAGATTTAGGCAGCACATGCGGAACTTACGTAAATGGAGAACGGCTCGTCAACGAAGGAGAAAATGTCGGAACGACGGAACTGTCTCATGGAGACGTTATTTCGCTGGGGCCGTCGCACATCAATACGTATGTGTTCGCATTACTCTGAAATCGGAGGCTGCCGTCGTCATAAATCATACGCAACCAGCGGGCTCAGGGATGTGCCGCCTTCGCTAGAACCTTGCTGAGGCCCCCGACCTGCTCCCAAAGACGCGCCCATTCTTGCAGGATATCCTCAAGAATCGATTTCAGGTTATTCATTTCCTCGGGAACCATTTCCCGAGCAAGATAGACCTCGCCGGATTCCATACCTATCTGATATTTAGGGTGCTCGCGCTCTAAGGCGCTGCGGGCAGCAGAAACCTTCGTCGAATCTTTGAACCACATCGAGGCGACAGCCCAGAGCTTGTCTTCCTTCCACTCCAAGTACACTAATGCCCACCAAGCATCCTCAGTGTGCAGCGTGATACCGACGTTAGCCCATCTCCCGTCCATCCGTTCAGCAGCGAGATTCACCGGCCTGAGGTAGAGCTTGATGTCTTGTTCAGGAAGGGTGACCCCCATCGCGTGCGACAAGAACTTTACGTCGCCAACGGCGCTGCGACAGACGGCGTCCACTTGCCTTCCAAATTCCCGCAGCGCGCCGAGCACCTGAGGGTAAGACCTTGCGCCCTCCAGCAGCAAGGTCTGGTCTGATCTCTGTTCTTCAGGCATTTGTCATGTCTCCAAGAATTGTCTGAGGTGGTCTGCCGTCCGCCCATAAGTAAGCGCCTGGCCTCCCGTCAAGCCAGTAGGCAATGACATCGACAGCAGATTCGTTTCCACGGCACCCACGAACGCAATGCACATGGCGGCCTTCACTAGGCCGAGCGATGGCATCCGACGGACTGCCGTTTGGCGTAGTCGAAGACAAATTTCGCTCCACCGCAGGGGTTTGAACCCTTCGTACACCTCGGCTGAAGAATCGACAATAAGAAGCACGCTCTCCGGAGTACATGCGACATTCTGTTGTCGTATCCAGTCCGAGTATCCAGCTTGCTTGTCGATCTCGGCCTCCTCGGCCGAGGTCACCTTTACTTCTACAACGATCAGCCCAAGATCCCCGAACCAAAGAGCAAGGTCAAGTCTGCCGTCCGGGATCATGCGCTCACGTTCTACCGTCGGGTTGATTCCTCGGCAGACATCCGCAAGGTATGAGTCCTCAAGGCGGAGAACATAGATGATATCGGCGGGTTCTAGTTGCTGCAGGATCCACGCCAGCCAATCTGAGTATGCCTCCTCCCTTTCTTGGCGGAGCCACCTATTAAGTCCGGCATCGGCTCGCAAGGGGTCTTGCAGGGGAGCAAACACGGCGTCTGACCGATCTAACAACCCAACGAGTTCCGCCCGCCGCGACTCAGATTCCCTAATCGCTGCCTGCAGAAATTCGCGCACGCAACCCCAATCCAAGCCACATCGAGATCTCACGGGCGCGTGCTTCGCCCACGCCTTGATCAGTTCAGCCGCGACATTGGTGGGGGACTCCATCATTCATTGACTCGATCAGACTGAATACCACTCTTGATTGCACGGTCCTTTGCTTTGAGACGAGGACGAGGGAATCCCCATGATTCAGCTAAGGAGTCAGCCGCGCGTTCCGACGGCGCATCCCCGTGATAGCTCACCATACATTCAGCCGGAAGCGTAGTCGCACCAGGCTTGTAGTGGCCGAGAACGACATGCGCAAACTCGTGAGCTACAGTGAAATCCACCTCGGCCTGAGATTTTCTCTCCAGACTAGGGGCTAGATAAAGGAAAACACAGTTGCCAGCTCCTGAAGGCATGACATGCCCGAGAATTGCCGTGGATGGTGCGAACACCGTCAGGTTTGGCAAATCATCTAGAACATCATCGGGAACCCGATAGCACAGTTTCTGCATTGCCTGGATTGTTTTGTAACGGTCGTAATCAAACCAGCCCGTCTCAATGTATTCGTACCGAAAAGTCCACCAGCGTTCTTCGTCGCTAACTGCGAACGTGTTGGCACTCGATACTCCCGCATCCTGCTTCATGCTCTATATTCCTCGATTACCTGTGATCCCACGCAATGTGACGACTTTCTCGCCAAAATGGCGCGACTTGCATGGTGTTACAAAGTCCAGACGCGAGCGGATGGACCGAGGTCGTATGCAACAAAGGGGAATAGCTGTCGAAGAGTCGATCGCTTGTACAAAAGCCCGACCTGCGATGACGTTACGCCGGGTTCTTTCTTCAGGAAGTCTGAGTAATTCCTAAAGTACCTTGCCGCTTTCCCGTTGCCTAAGTCGTTCAGCTTTTTCCGGACAGCGGGTACTCCACCGAGTAATTCAACTGCTGCGCGAAGCCCCAAGCAGCAGATCCACTTCTGGGCGTCCCAGTCCTCGTTCATCGGCTCTGCATGTTCGGAATGCAGTACCAGCCTTACAAATGGATTCAATTCCACTGCACGGGATAGCAGGCCTCCCAACGTCTGCACCTCCTTCGGCACGGTGCGTCCGATGCACTGTCGCTCGATGCGTGTAACGATGGGCGGACGGGGTTTCGTGCCCATGTTGGCGTACACCAGAGGCTCCTTACGGTCAATTCGCTGAGCAGTTTTGTCGTAGATGCGGTACAGATCGCCATGGCTACCGAACTGGAGGGTTAGAACGCCACGCTTTCGCTGCTCGTTCCAGCCGGGAAACATTTCCGAGTTCTGCTTGTACATGACCTCTGCGTGTGTCCGAAACCAGCTCACGGGAATACCGACATCAACGGCGAAATCCACACGTATCACTTTGACTGTCGATACGACTTCAGAAGGGATATCGAAGTACTTGCTGACGACCGCTTCGATATCCGTCGCCGTCAGATGGCGCACCCGCTTGAACTCGAGCTTGTGCCCCCTGGGTGAGGGTAGGCGCCTGTTTCCATGTCCGGTATGTATGAGAGCATTCTGGATTCGGCGTGGCGTGTTGAGAGCGTGTCCGTTGTGATCAACGTTCACCTCGACCTCGTCATGGAGAATGACGTCGAACGGCGAAGATGCAGGGGGCCTGCTTCGGCGGCTGTGCCGCAGAATTCCGGTGCGAATGTGGAACCGGTAGGGTACTTGAACTTCGAGTCCGTCAATCACTACATCCTTCTTACCACATGGTCGATAACGCACCTGTGAGATGAGTCACACTTCGACTCTGTTACCGAAGAGAAGTTGAATGCCAGCATCGCCTTACCTGCGGGAACCATCATGGGAGCAAGCAGACGCCATAGCCTTCGCCGGACGTAATCACCGCAGTTGGAGGCAAATAAAGCGGTGCATTCCAGTGCGCCGTTCTCCCGAACTTCTTGGCATCCGCGAATCTGTCGGGGGCGGTCGGGGATAGGGGCGGGAATAGAAAATGGAATATTTCTTGCACGATTTTACAAATCGGTCTATCTTCTACTTACCTATGACGAAACCTCCCTTGCCGGAAGCAGACCACCTCCTCACTGTAGAACGTGCTGAGGAATTACTTGAACCGTATCTTGATAAATTGAACTTCTGTATTCAGGCCGGATGGGATGCATGGAAAGCCCACTATTCGCATCGCTTCCATGTTCTTGGAAACAGAGCCAGAGCGGCAATCGTATTTGACGAAATAAAGTTCGCCGCCATCTCAGAGTTTGCCGGTGACCCCGACGTTGTATTCCGGGTCAAGAAGAACGCCTTTCTACTTTACATTGGCGAAGAGATCATTCTTCGCTTTAAGAAAATGGACAAGCAAGGCCGTTGCAGCAACATTGCAACGAAGCAGCAGGCCCTCTTCCAAGCTCAGGCCGAGCTATTTCCTTCGGGAACCTTGGTCAGCGCTGGATACACACTCGATGACCTCCAAATCGACATCGCTCGCAAGATGGTAGTCTGTCAGCTTCAAAATCGGGTGCTCTGGACACTTACTATCGGCTCCGGAAGCGAAGCCATCAACGTGGTGCCGATGTCAGCGCCGCCAGCAACGACCACTCCAGAAACCTCTGTGGACATCCGCAAGGAAGTTGCTCAGGATGCCTATGTGGAGACCAAAGCGAAAGAACACGGAAAGGAATAGCTTCAAGTGGAGTTCAATCGCGAAATGTTGATTCTTGCTCGCGAGTTCCAGTGCATGACGCAAATGGAACTCGCGACGGAGATGGCTATTTCCCAGGCTGAGATTTCCAAGTACGAGACGGGTTTCAAGATTCCCACACCTGAACAAGCAACCTCGCTAGCGACGAAGCTGCGCGTTCCGGTCGAATTCTTTTATCAATCTGAATCGATGCGGGCGTTTGGCTCCGGCTGCGTGTACCACCGGAAACGTCAGAGCGCCACTGAGTCTCGCCTGAAGTACCTGCTTGCCCTTGTAAATATCCGCCGCATTCATCTCCGACAACTGTTGATGGCGGCGGAAATGAAATCAACCTTTCGTTTTGAACATCTCGACGTTGAAGATTTCGGCGGTGACGCCTCAAAGGTTGCACGCGCTCTTCGTGACATATGGAAGCTGCCGCCGGGCCCGGTGCAGAACGTTGTACGAACAATCGAGGATGCTGGTGGCGTTGTCATGCGGTGCGACTTCGGCACAGACAAGGTGGATGCGATCAGCCAATGGCTTCCAGGTATGCCGCCGTTATTTTTGGTGAACCAGATGATCCCCACCGACCGGCTGAGGTTCACGCTGGTACACGAGATCGGTCATATCGTGATGCACCGTTTTCCGACCGAATCCATGGAAAAAGAGGCAGACCAATTCGCTGCTGAGTTTCTGCTTCCAGAGAAGGAAGTAAAGCCTCATCTCGGATATATCAACCTGCCGAAGTTGGCGAGTTTGAAAGCTTACTGGCGCGTTTCGATGAACGCTCTTCTGAAACGCGCAGGTGATCTGGGAACGATCACAGAGCGAACTCGTTCATATCTGTGGATGCAGATGGGTTCCAAGGGATACCGGAAGCATGAGCCGGTGGAACTTCCGGTGGAAGAGCCGACGCTGATTTATAAACTTGTGCACGTTCATTGCGACAAACTCAAGTTCGGGCCGAAGGAGATCGCCAAACTACTGCACATGCACGTGAACGACGCCGTTAGCACATACTTTCCACAGGGCACCACTACGCTGGACAAGAAAGATGGGTCAGGTAGGAAGGGAATGTTCGTAGTGAGTTGAGGCTATGACGGAGGGCGTCTCGCTGGTCCGAAGGCTGGTCTTATGGATGACAGATACTTTGACCGGCAAGAAGTTCGGTCCTCCCGCCCTGCGCTCAAGCGATGGAACTTTATAGAGAATGCCGTTTGCCATTCCGATTCGGAGACTCCATGGCAACCATCAAAGTCACTCGAAACGGGAACCAGTACACGATAGAGAAGATCGTCGCCGGAAAGAGATACTACGGCCTCGGCGGGACACACAACGAAGCAATCAGCGATTTGTGGAAGAATATCGGCGATGCCGATACCGAAGGCGTATTCAGGGGTAAATGCAGGCTCTGCGGTGCCGACAGGAACAAATGCTGCTGCTAGTTGGTCTTGATTCTTTCGGTAATCGACGACCAGCGGGGGTCAAGATGCTCGGGGAGCGGCTGTACTGGCCAGCTGATGGTATGGCAACGACCAACACAGCAACGAGTCGCCCCGCATCTGCAGTAAGCCGAACCTAGCGTTTGCGTCCTGTTTGCGTGTTCTGCTGAACTTCGCCGGATTTTGCCGTGCTAAGTTGTTGATTCTCTTTGCTATCCACGAAGCACTCATAATCTGTCGATCGCGACTTGATGCAACCGCTGCATTCGCAGCGACCTCCACGCCGCCGTGGGCGTACGGTCACACATTGCGAAGGCGGACAAATAGTGGACCGGATGGGCACGTCTGATATGTTCCCGTTGCAAACGCAGCTATTTAGCGGTCTGTTTTAAGGGTCTGCAAAACCTTTATTCGCCGGTTCGATTCCGGCCCGCGCCTCCAATCTTTTCAATCACTTACATGATCCAGCGATGATTACTGGCTGCCGTTTGGCTGCGAACCCTTCGAATGTGGGATTTTGGCGTTTTCGTTCTCAATCCCGCCGGTGTAAGAGCTCATTGGGTGCGTCGCGAACTCGCCGATGATCAACAACGTCTGCATTTGAGAGTAGCTGGGATCGCCAAATTTCTGGTTTCACGGACGGGTGAAGGGATCGCCTCGGCACGTGGAGTTCAATGTCTCAGTATCCATTAACGGATATCTTAAGCCGATTACCCGACAGAGCTGCGATTAGAAATCACCTACCCTACTGGGTAGGCTAGGCAGTGATCGGGCCAGTCAATCACGTGTTTCCGTGACGAAGCTCACGCAGAGGGCCACGCTTTTTAACTATCCTGATTAGCGCTGTAATTTCTTCCTAGTTTAGAACCGCAGGGGACGTTTTTCACAGTATTTCAAATTGACATCGATGCAGAGTACCTGTAAATACACGTAAACAACTCTATTCACTATGCCGTTGGGAAAAACCAAAGCGACACAGGAGACTGTCAGAACAGGTGTTCCGTTCACGATGTACTTCACTCGTGAGCAGTCAGCTGCCCTGGCGAACATTTCACGCGAGCGGCAAGTTTCCAAATCTACGGTTGTTCGATTCGCGGTGGATAGGTTACTTGAGCAACTTGATAGCGGGCAGCTTCAACTGCCTTTTGGCCTGATCGGCCCTAAAGCATAGGCCGAACCCAGTTTTTCACTGTCTAAGTATTTGAAGTTAAAGGTGTTATCCCAAAGTTCCATATGGAACCGATGGGGCGAAGCTATGTGTACAAGCTTAGTGGACGTTTCGATGTCACCGGTACCCGCGGCGCTGGCGCAGCCGAATTGGTATGCTGTCTATACTCGGGTGAACCAAGAGAAGATCGTCGCTCAAAGGCTTGCACAGCAAGGTTTGGAACACTACCTTCCACTGTATAGAACTGTTCGTCGACGGACAGATCGGCGAGTAGTTTTGGACCTGCCGCTGTTTCCTGGGTACCTTTTCGTACATATCGCGTTGACGGAGCGGTTGCGTATCCTGCAGGTTCCGCGAGTAGTTAGGATCGTCGGTACGCCGATGCGTCCCGAAGCAGTACCTGAAGCTCAAATCGCCTCGCTTAAATTGGGGTTAATGGCGCACCGAGCAGCACCCTGTGAATACCTGGTTAGAGGCTGCAAAGTACGAATTCTGCACGGTCCCTTCGCAGGAATGACGGGGGTGCTTGTCCGGCGAAAGAATGGCTTTCGGGTTGTCATTTCAGTGGAATTGATTCGGCAATCTTTCACGGTCGAGATAGCCGAAGAAGACTTAGAGCGTATCCATTGAAGAAATCGAATGAAGGAATCGAACTCTGGCACTCTCTCGGCCAATGAATAGTTCAGGAATTTCTTGCGACTCTTATCGCTGCTCATAATTGTGATGTTGGTTCTACCTGTTTGGCTGCAGTGCCGGTTCCGGTCTAGGCGAATCGAGCCCTTGGAGACTGATTCTGTCGTTGTTATTAGGTAAACATGAAAATACAGGTGAATAGTGCTTCGATTCCTTTTCATCGCGCGAGCGTCGGTGAAGAAGAGGCGCAGGCTGTCGCAGAAGTCGTCCGTTCTGGATGGCTGACGATGGGTCCGAAGACGATAGCTTTTGAGCAGCACTTTGCCGAGTACATTGGCGTGAAGCACTGCATCGCGGTCAATTCATGTACCGCCGCTCTGCATCTGGCGCTCGAGGCGGTGAGAATCCAGGCGGGCGATGAGGTGCTGGTTCCCACAAACACTTTCACCGCGACGGGCGAGACCGTGGCATACATGAATGCGCAGCCTGTATTGGTAGACATCGACCCCGTGTCGATGAACATGGATGTTAACGACGCCGAGCGCAAGATCACGTCGAAGACCAAGGCCATAGTTCCGGTTCACATAGCCGGACAGCCTTGCGATATGCAGGAAATAGCGGAGCTGGCGCAACGTCGAGGGCTGCGGGTGATCGAAGACGCGGCGCACGCGTTGCCGGCGACGTACCTGGGCAAGAAGGTGGGAGCTATCAGTGAGCTGACAGCCTTTAGCTTCTACGCCACAAAGACCCTTACCACGGGCGAAGGCGGCATGATCAGCACGGACAACGATGCTCTGGCGCAGCGGATGCGGATCATGAGATTGCATGGCATCGGCCGCGACGCGTGGAAGAGGTACAGTGCGGAAGGCTCGTGGTACTACGAAGTGCTCGACGCAGGATTTAAGTACAACCTGACCGATCTGGCCGCGGCACTCGGACTCGTCCAGTTGCGGCGCTGCGATGACATGTACCAGAAGAGGATGCGGATCGCTAATCGCTACTCCGAAGCATTCTCTGCCGATGAAGCACTGGAGTCGCCGGCGGTTCTCCCCGGACGCGAAACTGCGTGGCACCTTTATGTGTTACGTCTCAACCTGGATCGTCTTTCCGTAACACGTAACGGGTTCGTTGAAAAGTTGAGGAAAGCAGGCATCGGGATCAGCGTGCATTTCATTCCACTGCACTTACACCCTTACTACAGTAAGACATATGGATACAAACCGGGTGACCTTCCAAATGCAGAAAGGGAATACGAGCGCTACTTTTCTTTACCGATCTTCCCGGATATGAAGGACGAGGAAGTGGATTACGTCATTGATACGGTGCTGGCCACCGTGAAAGAGTACCGGCGGTGAACTCGGCTATTAGCGATAGCCAAAACGTTCATGGCGGTAGATCGTTGTACTTGCGATTCGGAAAGAGAGTCTTCGATGTCCTACTGTCAGCGGCTGGTTTGCTTGTTCTTTCACCGGTTATAGCCTCATGCGCCCTACTGGTAAAAATGAGTTCGCCTGGGCCAGTGGTGTTTTCCCAAACACGTGTCGGGCTTAATAGACAAACATTTAAGCTGTACAAGTTTCGATCGATGTACACGGACCGGAATGGAGTGGGGATAACTGTTTCCGGGGACCCCAGAGTCACAGCGATTGGAAGGCATCTTCGTCGGACTAAACTCGACGAGATCCTGCAACTATGGAATGTGCTCAAGGGTGATATGAGCCTCGTCGGGCCACGACCAGAGATACCGTCGTACGTGGCTAAGTACAATGACCGACAAAAATCGGTTCTAAGCGTCCGACCGGGCATAACAGACTACGCATCGATCCTGTACAGGAATGAAGAAGAACTGCTCGCATCTTCCGAGGACCCGCAACGCTTCTACGAGGAAGTCGTCATGCCTCATAAGGTTGACCTGGGATTGTTGTACGTTTCGAATGCTTCTTTGAGGACGGATTTGAAACTGATTCTACAAACGCTTTCAATCGTTCCTCCTGGTCGTAAGTCCGCCGAAGGAAGCGTTTAGATCGCGCGCTTATCAGGGGCACCGAGCCTGAAATACCGGCTGTTCCATATCCGGAACAAACTCAACATTTCAGTTAGGGTTTAGACTTTTCACGCTAAGCTATGTCGTTACAACCATTCACTCGGCCGATAGGTGGCGCACTGCGATGACGCGAAGGCTAACACGAATTGCGGATTTTGTACTAAGACAACATAAAGCACTGATTCTTATCCTTCATGTTTGTTTAATCACCGTATCGTTGCTTGCGGCTTGGCTGGTGCGATTTGAGTTCAACTTACGAGAGCCTGCCGTGCTCATCAGTGCAGCGCCGATTCTTGTTTTGTTTCGGCTTATTGCAATGTGGCGCTTCAATCTACTCCACGGATATTGGCGCTTCACTGGTGTCGATGATGCCAGCGACATCGTTAAAGCTTCAGCTGTTGGGAGTCTTGCGTTCCTCGTAATCATTCGCTTCGGTCTCGGTGTGCAGGCGTTTCCGATTTCGGTGTACGTCATCGAAGGTGTTTTCTTTGCATTCCTGTTGGCCTCGGTACGGCTCGGATTCCGTATTCTTGCGGAAGCCTCACTGCGGATGCCCGCAACAAGCCCGCGAAAGCAAGTAGTCATCATCGGAGCAGGATTTGCCGCCCAGATGATTGTTCGTGAACTGACGGGGACTGCCAGCGGATATTGGATTGTCGGATGTTTGGATGATGACCCTAAGAAGCGTGGAACCAAGATCATCGGGAAACCGGTGCTTGGGACCGTTGATAACCTTCCAGAGCTTGCTGCCGCGCACAGGATTGATGAAGTGTTGATTGCCGTTCCTTCGGCCTCCGGCGCTCAGATGCGCCGCTTCGTTGAAGCCTGTCAAAAGGCACGTCTGAAGTTCGCCACCGTCCCTTCTCTGCAAGACCTTATCGCCGGAAGGGCGAGGATTCAGGACATTCGTCCCGTCGACGTTAACGATTTGCTTGGACGCGACCCAGTGAAGATCGACATGGAATCGGTTCGATCTGTTCTTGAAGGACAGACGGTGATGGTGACTGGAGCAGCTGGCTCCATCGGTTCCGAACTCTGCCGCCAGATTTTGCGTTACAACCCTGCTAGATTACTTTGCCTCGATCAGAATGAGACCGGGCTGTTCTATCTTCAGTTTGAACTTAATTCTGCCATCGCTAGCTTTTGGGTGGCAGACTACACCAACGCAGAGTACATGGAGAACCTGCTCTCTCGTCAGGCAGTTCAGATCATCTTCCATGCGGCAGCTTATAAACATGTGCCTTTGATGGAGGATAATCCTAACGAAGCGATCCAAAATAACGTGATTGGATTGGATAGGTTTATCCAGGTTGCAGACCGCGCGCAGTGCCGCTCGTTCGTGATGATCTCCAGCGATAAAGCTGTGAATCCCTCAAGCTTGATGGGTGCGACGAAGCGTATTGGTGAATTGTTGCTTTGTTCAAAGCCGACCTCCGGAATGAGATGCGTGTCGGTCCGTTTTGGCAATGTACTGGGATCTCAAGGAAGCGTGATCCCGGTCTTTCAGAAACAACTGGCTGAGCAGAGACGCATTACGGTCACTCATCCGGACATCACTCGATATTTTATGACCATCAGTGAAGCTGTTTCGCTGGTACTGCAAGCATCGGCTATAGGCGTACACCGGGACATTCTTGTCCTCGATATGGGAGAGCCGATTCGGATCACCGATCTTGCCCGAACTCTCATACGTTTGTCCGGTAAGTCTGAAGATGACGTCGAGATTGTTTATACCGGACTTCGACCCGGCGAGAAGCTATACGAGGAACTCTTTTACGATTACGAGACTGTACTAAACACCGAATGCAGCAAGATAAAGCGAGCACAGACAGCCACGTTGCCATGGAAAGATATGAGGGCAACGCTGGATGCTCTCAGAGCCGTAAAAGTAAAAGGAACGGAGTATGAAATTAGGGCGATGGTCAAAGTCATCGTTCCCGAGTACACGTTCGGAGACCTCACGAACGACGTAGGATCTGCGGCAGTTCCGCTTCGGAAGGCGCACGACAGGTACGCTGGCGCGTCAGCAACCGACTAGCCGTTCATCTGTTCAGATTTAGAAAATGAAAAATGCCCGTCACTTTGGAATTGGATATAAGTGTGCAAGCGTGCTTAATGAACTGCCTTTAGCAGGTGAACACCGCGTGAGCAATTTTCTCGATGAGGAAACCCGAATTCGTAGAGTCTATGACCTGCGAAGATCGCGACTCGAACCTAGTCGCTATTCTCTTTTTGAGCAGTCGCACTTGTTGTCTCTACAGCAGGTGGAATATTGGCTTGTTCGGATGCTTTACGAGCGTGGGTATCGTGATCTCGTAGATGCTAAGTTATTGGAGATCGGGTGCGGCTCAGGGTACTGGCTGCGAAATTTCCTGCGTTTAGGAGCTCAGCCGAAAAATCTTTACGGCGTAGATCTTCAGGGCGACCTCATTGATGAGGCTCGCGCCTTGTCGCCTGCAGCAATGCACTTTGAATGCAGAAGCGCATCCGAACTTAACTTCGACAGTAACAGTTTTGATTTCGTCGCACAATTTACGGTTTTTACGTCCATCCTCAGTAGCAGTCTGAAGGGTGCGATCGCGAAGGAAATGCTCCGAATTTTGCGTCCAGGGGGATATATCATTTGGTACGACTTCCACGTAAATAACCCCGCGAATCGCGATGTTCGGGGAGTATCGCGGAAGGAGATCACGGACCTTTT
Organism: Terriglobales bacterium; assembly: GCA_035561515.1. Lineage (NCBI taxonomy): Bacteria > Pseudomonadati > Acidobacteriota > Terriglobia > Terriglobales > Terriglobales bacterium. The sequence goes on from DATMXP010000013.1 coordinate 175,875, forward strand.
TGGTGGCAAGGACATCGATCTGGAACGGGTTACGATTGCCCCGCCAGTCGCTCGCCTTATAGCTCCGTCTCCCCTTTTTTACCAACTTCTATCGAGGACGCGAATTCTTTGCAGTCATTACGTGGGTCTAATACGAAAATGACAACTGAAGAAACTCTTCTGCTGTGCCTTGCGAGACCTCTCGTTGACCGTCAACAAGAGCAGGCGGCTAATGACCTCTTACAATCAGGCTCACCCACCAGTAAGACCGAAGAAACTTCTGACTGAGGTATCGATTTTCTCAGTGCCACCCTCCATTTTAGTCAAGCGACGCTGCACGTATAGAAGGAAGAAATGACATGCTCAAAATAGGTGTAATTGGGTACGGATATTGGGGCCCGAATATAGTTCGCAATTTTCATCATCCAGATCGATCACTCGTTTCAGTTATTTGTGATAGCAGCATAGACATGTTGAAGAGAGCCAACCAAGCTTATCCTTCAATAACAACCACCAATGACGCGTGCGACGTTTTGAAATCGAAAGATATAGATGCGGTAGCGATTGTCACTCCGGTCTGGACCCACTATGAACTGGCAAGGCGTGCACTCGAAAACGGCAAGCACGTTTTCGTCGAGAAACCATTCACGTCGAATGTTGCGCAGGCCCAAGAGTTAATAGAACTTGCAGACAAGAAGGGTTTGAAATTGATGGTGGATCATACCTTCTTGTTTACGGGCGCGGTGCGTAAGATCCGTCAGTTGATCGATGATGGGACTATCGGTGATCTCTACTATTACGATTCTACCCGCGTAAATTTAGGTCTGTTCCAGCACGATGTAAATGTGATCTGGGATCTAGCTCCGCATGATCTGTCAATCATGAACTTTCTGATTCCCGATGATGCTGAAGCGGTTGTCGCCACAGGACAGTCGCACTTGAACGGCTACGAGGACGTCGCCTACATCACCATTTACTTTCCCAAGAATGTGATTGGGCACGTGACCGTGAACTGGCTTTCACCCGTGAAGGTTCGAACTACGCTAATCGGCGGCGAGAAGAAGATGCTAGTGTGGAACGACCTTGAAGCCGACGAGAAGATCAAAATCTACGATAAAGGCGTAGATATTAAGAGCCGCGAAGGAGTTTACAACTTACTTGTGAGCTATCGATCGGGTGATATGTGGGCTCCACGAATTGCACAAGCGGAGGCACTGAAGTCGGAGTTGGAGCATTTCGTTGACTGCATTGAGAAGAACGAAACTCCCGTGAGTGATGGCCACTCCGGACTACGAGTGGTGCAAGTTTTAGAAGCGGCAGAGAAATCGGTGAAAAACCGTGGAAAGCTGGTCTACCTGTGAGTGATTATCTTTGCATTGCACCGAGCGTAAAGCTCGGGAGAGACGTAAAGCTATCGAAATTTATAAATCTATACGGTTGCGAGATCGGAGACGAAACGAAGATAGGCGCGTTTGTGGAAGTTCAGAAGAACGCGTTTGTCGGTAATCGGTGCAAGATTTCGAGCCACACGTTCATCTGCGAGGGGGTCACGATCGAAGATAATGTTTTCATTGGTCATAGCGTGACATTCGTTAATGATTCGTATCCTCGCGCTGTAAACATCGGCGGTGATCTGCAGACTGAAGCAGACTGGAGCATCGAAAAAACGGTTGTGAAAGCAGGCGCGTCTATCGGGTCCGGTTCGACTATCCTCTCCAAAGTTACGATCGGCGAAAACGCTATTGTCGGCGCGGGCAGTATCGTTACTAAAGACGTGCCTGCGAATGCGATCGTTGCGGGAAATCCCGCCAAGATTCTGCGTTATATCAAGGGTACATCCCCGGCTAGGAGCAAATAAGTGTCTACGAATATACCTTTTCTCGATCTAGTTACGCCACATAAGCAACTTGAGCAGGAGTTGGTGGCAATTTTCAAAGCCGCTCTGAATTCGGGAGCGTTCATTGGTGGTCCTGCGGTAGAGGCTTTTGAAAAGCAATTTGCGGAGTTCTCCCAGGCAGATCACTGTGTCGGAGTCGGCAGTGGCACCGATGCGCTACGATTTGCTTTTATGGCCGCACATATTGGTCCGGGTGATGCAATTGTCACCGCTGCCCACACGTTTATTGCTACCTCCGAGGCGATTTCGCAAACTGGCGCTCGCCCGTATTTTGTGGACGTGGATTCAAAGACCTACAACATGGATCCTATAAAACTTCGTGATTTTCTGGCCAATAAGTGTTCGCGCAACTCGGCCGGTCAACTGATCACGAAAGACTTTGGTCTGAAGGTGAAGGCCGTGGTTCCAGTGCATCTGTACGGGCAAATGGCTGACATGGATCAGATTGTGGCCACTGCTGATGAGTTTGGGCTGATTGTCATTGAGGATGCGTGTCAGGCTCATGGTGCAGAGTATTTTTCCAAACGGAAGAATGGGTGGGTTCGCGCCGGGGCATCCGGATACGCCGCGGCATTTAGCTTTTATCCGGGAAAGAACCTAGGAGCATGCGGTGAAGCGGGTGCGGTGACAACGTGCAACGAAGAGGTCGCGAAGACTATAAAGATGATCCGCGATCACGGCCAAGCTAAGAAGTATTACCATGATACAGAAGGGTACAACGGTCGACTGGATGCAATTCAAGCGGGTCTGCTTAGCGTCAAACTGAAGTACCTCGAATCCTGGAATACAAGCCGACGCGGCTTAGCGAAGAAATATAACGACGCATTTGCTGAGTCCGGCGCGAAAGTCGTAACACCGTTTGAGCCAGAATGGTCACGCGCTGTGTACCATTTGTATGTGATTCAGGTCGAGGACCGTGATGGCCTACAAAAACGTCTTTCCGCAGCCGGCATCGGAACCGGTATCCATTATCCGATTCCTCTCCACCAGCAAAGAGCCTATGCAAGCCTGGGCTACAAAACAGGCGATTTCCCGGCGGTTGAGGCACTCGCTTCGCGAATATTATCCTTGCCGATGTTCCCGCAGATGGCCGACGAACAGTTGGAGCGTGTCGTGGATGCTGTGAGAAGCGCAATCGCTCCGACTTCGGTAGCTGTCGCTGCCACCATATCTTAAGACGAATCAAATCAGTTTTGAAGTTAAGTGAACGCCACTCGTCAGCTGCCAATTTGGGCGGTGAACACTAAGAGGAACACAAAGGATTAGACAAATATGCGAAATCAAAATGTGGTGGTAGTCGGTCTCGGTGAAGTGGGGAAACCTTTGTTTCAATTGATGGCCGAGTACCATCGCGTCATTGGTGTTGATATCCAGCCGTCGACCGAGGCAGTTGGTAAGGTTGACGTGCTGCACATCTGCTTTCCGTTTGCGATAAAAGACTTCACGGGTGAGTGCGTTCGTTACATCGAAAAGTTTAGTCCAAATCTGACCATCATCAACAGTACTGTTTCTGTGGGTACAACACGTACTGTCGCTAACCGATCCGGTTGTAAGGTAGTGAACAGCCCCGTGCGGGGCAAACACGCTCGCATGCTCCAAGACATGAAACGCTATGAGAAGTTCATCGGCGCAGTGTCGCCGCACGACGCGCAGCTCGCCGCGGATCACTTCCAATCCGTTGGATTGGCGACCAGAATTCTGTCTTCACCGGAAGCAAGTGAACTCTCCAAGTTGACCGAGACCACTTATTTGGGTGTGCTGATAGCGTGGGCTCAGGAAGTGGAGCGTTACTGTGATCAGGTGGGGGTCAGCTACGATGAGGTCGTGTCAATCTATGACGAAATCAAGTTTTACCCTCCGGTCAAATACTTTCCTGGTGTAATTGGCGGGCATTGCGTTATGCCGAACATAAGCATCCTAAACGAGTCATTTGACTCACAACTCCTTCAGGCTATACAAGCTTCGAATGCGTTGAAGATTGCCCGAGAGCTGGAAAAACAAAATTCGAAAGCACAATGTGCGACAGTTAGGTAGATATCGCGAATGAATTATCTAGCACCAAGAGCTAGATCGTGAACCGCAATTCCCCACAACATGTGTGCGGCCCACCTTCGATAGAAATTTGTATCCTGTGATCCAGGGTAGCGCCGAATATCCGGGTACTCGCCGTACTCCGTTAGAATGTAGTGCCGAATAGCAGATGCGTCGTCGGCGCTACCCCAACGAGCAGTAAACGCCAATGCCATTCCGGCGCCCCAGGCCTCGGCACCTAAACTGTCGTACACATTGCCGTAAGTTACGTCGGCAGGCATCTGATGCAAAGTCCCGTCGCGCCAGAACATCCGTATGGATCGGAGTGCATCTGCGCGCATCCATGGGATTGGCACAGTACCGCCACCGGCTCGATAGACCTCCAATCCCCAGAGGATGTAAACATGATGTACCAGATCATTGGGGTCAGGATGATCAACTGGTACATTGTAGGTCCAGAATGGAGCTTGGTCTCTGATCGTCGCCGTGTTGATAATAGATCGAACACTATCATCGATTCTCGTGCGCAACAGCTTCCTGTCTTCGACTGATAGCCAATTTGGATGCTCACGGAGCAGTCTGGCGCCAACCCCCGACATCATAGCTGAGACGTTGGGAACAAATTTGGCATCCAACACTGAGGTGCTGTACCAGAAAAAACCGCCACTTTCACGTGTCGACCAGGCCTTCTCACACCATGTCATGACAACTTGTTTCACTAATTCCTGAATTGCCGCCCGGTCTTGACTGTTCCAAAGCTCTGGACTGGCAGCGGCGTCCAACAAGCCTTCCAGAGCTAAAGCTGTCGTGATCGTATAGGGCTGATTAGCAGGATTCGACGATCCGTCGCTAAACGCATCCCACGGCTCCGGCAAGCCCCACCCAGGTGTGCCATCGTGGTCATCATCCGCATGCGTGAACAGCCACCGGACAGCAGCCCTGATGCGTGTCTTGGAATCGTCAGTGTAAGTTGCACGATACCGGAGATCTTCAGCCTGCAGCAGCAATCCAACGGCCATGGGCTGGTCACTTATGTCTTCGAAGAAGGCATCCGGGCCAAAGCCAGGCGATTCCACGGAAAAGCGCGACAGGAGTTGCAGATATTCGGAACTGGCGGATCGACCATGCGCGCTCTGTACCATCGTTGGAGAACTTACGGCAGGTGCTTCGGACTGTCCACATCCCGACATGAAGAAAACCGCCACTATCCAGACAGTAAGCAAAAATTTTATCGCTGTGATACTGCTCCATGTCCGCGTGAGTGCAAGCTTCATCATCATCACGAAAGAGAGTTTATCGCTTCTCTGTCTCCAACCGATGAACATTATGGATCTAGCAAGAACGCTCATTGGTCTGTCCGATACTCCGAATAATGGGCTGAGGCTCTATACCAGACTGGTGCGAGTGAAGAACTCAACGAGGATCGCTTAGGCTGAGCACACGATGCCCCACTGTTTGCAACAGCATAACGCAGCCCGACGCTTCACAGGTTTGTTGGAGATATCTCATGCCTACTCAATTGGAGGAACTTTTGAGGGGAGAGTCGTTGGTAACAATTCAGTGCCGGTTCCGTTGAAAAACGAGATCGAGTCGCACCGATTGATCGAAATATCTGTGAGCATATAGCGCCGAAATCGGCAAAAGAGAGGAACTGGTTCTGTAGTGTCTCTTTCACCCAATGCTAATTACGTCCGGTATACCTTCTACTTGGCTTTCGTCATAGCCTGTTTGTTATTGCCCGGCTGCAAGGCGCTGGGGCAAGCGACAGACTCTGCCTCAACCAGTCAGCGGTTGTCGAACTCCGATAATGAGCTGGGGGGCAAGACATTTTGGTCGCATATCGTTCAAGACCAGCGGAGTATCTGGCTCAGCCCTTTTCGTGCCAAGGCGGCAGACGCGCAATGGCTCGTTCCTATGGCCGGGATTGCAACTGGTCTTCTGCTGACGGACCGCGACGCGGTCGCTGGTATCGGAAGCGGCAACCTGAAAAGAGCAAGCCAAATATCCGACGCAGGACTGATCGCCTACAGCGGCGGAGTAGCTTTGCTTTATCTTTACGGACGAACGAGTTCATCGAAAGCAAAAGAGACCGGAATCTTGGCTGCCGAAGCCGGCATTAACAGCCTCGTGGTACATACCGCGCTTAGTTACGGTTTTTCCAGAGAGCGACCGCTGGAAGGGGGCGGCGCCGGCCGCTTCTTTCGGCCTGTAGCCACTTCTTTCTACTCGGGACATTCGACCGTGGCATGGAGCTTCGCGTCTGTCATAGCACAGGAATATCCCGGTTGGCTCAGTAAGGCACTGGCCTATGGTGTTGCGAGCGGCGTAAGCCTTTCCCGCTTGAAAGCGAAGGAGCACTTTCCGTCAGATGTCTTTGTTGGAGCGGTGAGTGGATACCTGATCGGCAGAGATGTGTACCGTCGCCGGCACAATCCTGAGGTCGACGACTCATTCGGCACTTTCGTGAATGTGCATCCAGAGTGGAATTCGGGAAATGCGGGAACATCCTATGTTCCGCTTGATAGCTGGACGTACCCCGTGTTCGAGAAACTGATCTCGCTCGGCTACGTTCGGTACCAGTTCTTAGGGCTGAAACCGTGGACGCGAACCGCTTGTGCCGAAATGGTAGCCGAAGCACAATCCAGGATCGATGCGGATAATGCGCCCTCCTCCGAAGCAATTTCTTTGTTGGATTCGTTAAGAAAGGAATTTGCGGATGAGTCGAAGCTTGGCTCCAGCTTTGACAATACTGCAATTCGCCTTGAGTCGGTCTATAGCCGTTCGGCCGTCATCGCTGGCCCTCCGCTCAACGACAGTTACCATTTTGGTCAGACGATCACCAACGATTTTGGTCGGCTATTTCAGCGTGGGTTCAATCAGATTATCGGATTCACCGCCCGCGCAGAGCAAGGTCGCTTTTCGTACTTCGTCCGCGGAGAATATCAGCATGCACCCTCTGGGCAGGCGTACCCACTTTCAGTCCGAGAAGTTATCGCAGACATGGACGGCACAGAAGTGGCTCCCGCAACAATCGTTCCTCAAACAAATCGATTTGCGCTGATCGACGCCTATGCCTCTATGACGATAGCTGGACATGTCGTATCCGTTGGAAAGCAGGGAATGTGGTGGGGGCCCGGCAAAGGCGGTGCTATGATCCTAAGCAACAATGCCGAACCGTTCTATCTCGTGAGAATCGATCGTGCGATTCCCCTGAAGCTACCCTGGATCTTAAAGTATCTAGGACCAGTTCGTTACGACGGATACTTCGGCGCACTGGCAGAACACAGCTTCCCTCGCCGTCCATTCATGCACGGCGAGAAGTTCAGCTTTAAACCAACGGAGAACCTCGAACTCGGATTCTCGCGAACGGCAGTATTCGCCGGCGAAGGAGTTTCTCCCTTAACCTTCGGAGTGCTTTGGAAGAGTCTTACTAGTGCGGTCAGCAGCACCACTCCAGGCGCAGATCCTCGCATCAGCCCTGGCGCGAGGCACGGCCAATTCGATTTCTCCTACCGGATACCGGGCCTTCGGAAATGGCTGACCCTATACAGCGACTCCCTTGTTCACGATGATGTTTCACCCATTGCCGCTCCACGACGGGCAGCCATTAATCCGGGCATTTATCTCACCAGGTTCCCAGGTTTGTCAAAGCTTGATCTCCGGGTCGAGGCGGTCAACACGGATCCTCCCATCGTTAACAGCCTCGGAGGCAAGTTCTTCTACTGGGAAAGCGTTTATCGCGACCTGTATCTCAACAAGAGTCGCCTTCTAGGGCACTGGATTGGCCGCGAAGGCAAAGGTATTCAGGCTTGGAGCACGTATTGGATCAGTCCGGTCAACACGATCCAAGCTGGTTACCGCAATGCGAAGATTGCGAAGGATTTTGTCCCCGGTGGCGAGACAGTGAACGATTTTAGCTTGCGATCAACCATCCGCATTGCTCCTCAACTTCAGGTGGCAGCTTCTGTTCAGTACGAACAGTGGCTCGCTCCCATCTTGTCGCCGGGACTCCAAAGAAACTGGACGGGATCGCTACAGATAACCTACTGGCCTAAACAGTTCGTGCTACATCGCCGATGATGTATCGCCTAAATTATCTCGAAAATATTGTGACCAGCCACTATTCTACAAAACGAATGTTGCCCAAACTTCTGACTTCCATCGCGATACTGATCTGCGGCATCAGTGTGGCGCAGGCTCAACTGCCAAGCAGGCAAGGAACGGATATGCCTGTATGCCAAACTCCCGACTGCGCGGAGAGTCGGGATGAAGAACTACAGTCGGATCAGATGGATGGTGCCTCTTACGGACCCATTCCCTCCCAGATGGAGCCGAGAAATCGCCAGGGCGAGGATGGCTCAGAGCCGGGGTTTTCAGACATTAATCGAAACCCTTCGACCCAGGATCTTTCACAAGACGAACTAGACCGGATACGCCAGCGGCGGCGTCCATCCAGTCAGCCTAGCAACGTCCGAATGGAGCCTGAAAAGCCAACGGAGTTTCAGAACTTCGTCTTTAGTGCTACGGGGCTAAGGCTCCCTATTTACGGCCGAAATCTGTTTCGACAGGTACCCAGCACGTTTGCACCGGTGGATCACGTGCCCGTCCCAGCAGACTACATTTTGGGGCCGAACGATGAGTTGTTGATCCGTGTGTGGGGACAAATCGATTTCAACGCGAGAGTCGTTATCGACCGCAACGGACAAATCTACCTGCCCAAGGTGGGAACACTGACTGTTACCGGCTTGAAGTACACCGAGTTGCAGGCGTACTTGAAAGCTAATGTTGGCAGACTCTTCAAGAATTTCGACCTTAATGTAAACTTGGGGCGCCTGCGCTCGATTCAAGTTTATGTTGTGGGTCGCGCTCGTAAACCTGGCGTTTATACGGTGGGTTCACTCAGCACACTGGTAAACGCTTTATTCGCTTCGGGAGGTCCGGACGCGAATGGTTCGATGCGGCACATTCAAGTTCGGCGACAGTCAGGAGCGGTAGTTGATTTCGATCTGTACGACCTTCTCGTCAAAGGCGACAAATCCAAAGACATATTCCTGCAGTCCGGAGACGTTATTTACATACCGCCGGTCGGACCTCAGGTAGCGATCACGGGAAGCGTGAATCTGCCTGGAATTTATGAGCTGCGGGACGTCACAAAACTGCAGGATCAACTGGAAACGGCTGGTGGGCTGAGTACGACCGCGGACGGAAGTCGTGTAATCCTCGAACGCATCGAGAACAGAACCGTGCGTAATGTGGAAGAGTTCACCTTGGATACAATCGGTCTCGGGCGATCACTTCAAGATGGCGATGTAATTCGGGTTTTCCCAATCTCTCCGCGTTTCGACAATGCAGTTACCTTGCGCGGAAATGTCGCTCGTCCGGGGCGCTACCCATGGCGCGAAGGCATGCGACTTCACGACCTGATTCCTTCCAGAAATGCAATTGTTACTGCAGATTACTGGGCTCGGCAGAATGAGTTAGGTCAAAACAAGACCGAATGGATCGATCGAACACTTGAGCGCAAACGCCAAGAGGATCATCGCTACCAACGAGACAACAAATCACAAGCAGATGGCTCGATCCCCAAAAATGACGATCTCGACGAACCGGATGCCAAGCAGGACGAAGATCAAGGAATCGCAAAAGTGCGCCGGTTGAAAGAGGAACGCGCGGTCCTTCGACGTAATCCCGCGGAGATTAACTGGGACTACGCCGTGGTCCAAAGACTCAATCCTGAAGATCTCACCTCACGATTGATCCCGTTCAATCTCAGCAAAGCGATTGCCGACTCAAAGTCCGAGGACAACATCGGACTTCAGCCCGGCGATGTGATCACGATCTTCTCTCAAGCTGATATTACGGTTCCTGTCGAACAACGCACTAAGTTCGTCAAGATTGAAGGCGAAGTAAAGGCATCGGGGATCTATCGAGCCGAACCGGGAGAAACACTTCGCGACCTGGTGTCGCGGGCGGGCGGCTTCACTCCAAAAGCATTCGTGTTTGCTTCCGATTTTCGGCGGGAATCCACGCGTGAGGAGCAACAAAAGAAACTAGAAGCTGCGGCCGATCAAATCGAACACGATCTCCGCGCGAAATCGGCGGAGGTTGCAAAGCTCTCGAATCCCGAAGATCGCGTCGCAGCTCTGCAGCAACTTGAAGCCGACCGCCAAGCTTTGCAAAGGTTTAGGACTGCCAAGGCAACCGGACGGATCGTGCTCGACCTGCGACCGAAAGATAATGATATTTCGGCACTTCCGGCAATTGATTTGGAAGACGGCGACACCTTGATTGTGCCAGCGATGCCGGCGACGGTGGAAGTCGTTGGCTCGGTCTATAACCAGAGCGCGTTCTTGTTCCAGTCGGGTATGAACGTTAAGCACTACCTCGATAAAGCGGGCGGCGCTACCAGGGATGCGGACACCGGTCGCATATTCGTGATCCGAGCCGATGGGTCAGTGGTTAGCAAGCAACGGCACCGTGGCATCTGGTCTGCAGGCTTCGACAACCTACAGTTGTTGGCGGGCGATACGCTGGTTGTACCATCACGAATCCGGACCACCAGCTTGTTGCGTGAACTTCGCGACTGGTCTCAAGTGTTCGCCCAATTTGCTCTCGGCGCAGCCGCGATCAAGGTTATTCGGGAGTAGAGCAGTTCATACGTTTAGGAAGTTTCCATACAGAAGAAATGCAGCCATCAGCAGAACAGGCATCAAGCGCGACTTAGCAGTCGATTAAAGTTTCGAACGAAAAAGAGTCTTGCTGCAACGTTAGGCTGGTGTGAGGGGCACTGAAATCGAAACACTCAATACAATTCAGTCGGACATCGGTGGCGATCGTAATGTTCGTCAGGGAATCCAAGTGTGGCCGTTGGTTTCCGCCTTGGCTCGCCAGAAAGCAATCATCATCTACACAACGGGATTGGCTTTGCTGGTGGCACTCCTTGTGAGCTTCCTCATCCCCGGCATGTATGAGGCGAACACCACGATAATGCCTCCACAACAGGTGCAATCAGCATCTACGGCGCTCTTGGGACAATTGGCGCCACTTGCCTCACTCGCTGGCAAGGATCTCGGCCTGGCGAACCCGGCAGCAGTTTACATTTCCATTCTCAAATCACGAACGATCCAAGACTCTCTAATAACAAAGTTCGAGCTGGTAAAGCGCTATCGATTAAAACGTTGGTCGGACGTGCGAAAAGAACTCAGGTCACGCACAGAAGTCTCTGAGGATCGTAAGAGCGGGGTGATTACGATCGCGGTCGTTGACGAGGATCCCCGTACTGCCGCATTGATTGCAAATGCGTATGTCGAAGAACTCCGTCAGCTTACCTCCCGCTTGGCAGTCACAGAAGCCGCACGCAGGAGGGTCTTCTTTGAGAGAGAAGTTCAAGAGGAGAAGAGAGCGCTAGCTTCGGCCGAGAACAATTTGCGAAAAACTCAGGAGGCAACCGGTTTAATACAACTCGACAGTCAAGCAAAGGCTATTATCGAGAGTGTTGCTCGGGTCCGCTCTCAAATAGCCACAAAAGAAGTAGAGTTGCAAGCGATTGGATCGTTCGCCACGCCAGAGAACCCCGACTACGTACGACTTCAACAGCAACTGCTTGGGTTACGAAGCCAATTAACGAAGATGGAGCGAAGTACGGTTGACGGCGTGCGCGAAATCGGAATTCCGACAGGCAAGGTGCCCGAGGCCGGCTTGATGTATGTGCGCAGCCTCCGAGAAGTGAAGTATCATGAGATGCTGTTCGAGGTACTCGCCAAGCAATTTGAGGCCGCAAAAATCGATGAAGCTAAAGAAGGGGCACTTATCCAGGTGATTGATTATGCCATTACACCTGACCGGAAAGTCGGCCCCAGTCGACTAAGGACAGTGTTGCTGGTCTGTGTCAGCGTTTTCATCCTAGTTTGCGGTGCTGTCGGTTATCGTGAATATCAGAACCAGGTGAACACACCTAAGGTTCCATGAGACCAAACATCTTCGCACTCTTAGGACTAACATTTTGAGCCTCTGTGAAGAACCGGATGCCCGATGAGTACCGCCTCTGAGCCCATTAATGCCCGGATCAGTGCGCTTTCCGTCTTTAACGACCATCGCGACTACATCCTTACATTCGGTGCTGAGATTTCGATCTTCCTGTCTCAAATGATCCTGTACCGATGGATTGCAAACGGATTCGGAAAACAGGCATTCGATGAGTTCGCGCTCGCAAGAAGATCCATTACCCTATTGCAGCCAGTCCTGCTCCTAGGCTTGTCAGTAGCCCTGCCCAGACATCTGTCGTTTGCAGTCGCAGACAAAGATCACCCCAGAGCAACCAGGCTATACGGGGCTACGCTTTTAATGGTCGCGGTAACGTGCTCGTTGGCACTTGCAGCGACTGCCCTTTTCAATAGACCGTTGGCTTTGGCGATCTTTGGTGCCTCAAGTTACTCAACCTTGTTGGTTTCATTAACAACGATGGTAGTTGGGATCGTTGCGCATAGCGTTGTGTATGCTTTCTTCCGGGGAACGCTTAACATGACTTACGCAAACTTGCTCCAGTTCATAAATTTAGGAGTAATCCCGGTTATCGTGTATTGTTTTGTTCGGAGTAGCATATCTGCGGTTCTCGTCTGGACAGGTGTTTGCTGGATTGTTGTTGCTGTGGCTTTTGGTATCAGAACCCCTCTGTGTGCGGTCGGCTTCCACCGATTTGAAATCAAACAATTGTTCGTCTATGGAATTCAGAGAGTTGGTGGAGACTTCCTCGTTATGGCTTTGATGACTCTGCCGGCTGTGGTGCTTGCCCATGTGGCCGGGATCGAGCATGCTGGCGCAATGGCATTCGGAATGTCCTTTTTGACTATGTTTGGAGCTGTATTTGGCCCGGCAAGCATTGTTCTGTTGCCAAAAGCAAGTCGCATGTTAGCTTGTGGCCGACACAATGAACTTCGCTCCCATGTTCGGAGCGCATTCGTGATCACAATAACTGTTGCATTGTTGCTGACGATTGCAGTTGAGTCGTTTAGTGACCAAATTGTAACATCATATTTAGGAACGGGATACGAAGATGTCGCAGCGTACTTGAAGATACTCGCTTTGGCGTCCGTTCCGTACGCGCTTTATTGCGTTCTGCGCGGAGTGATCGATGCCTACTATGTCTCAGGAGTTAATAGTTGGAATCTCTTCCTCTCGTTTCTTGTTTTTTGCCTCGTCACATGCTTTGCGATTCAATCTCAGTCGAGTGAACTTATTGCTATTGCTGTGGTTTCGAGTCTCTATGTTTTGTGTGTGTTGACCTTGTACAGGATCTTGGCAATTGTCCGGAATTAATCACCAACTCACACGGACCACATACAAGCTCTTGTTAGCATTCTCACTTACTGCCTTCGTGTTTCTCTACGCTGTTGAGATTCTGGGGCTCGCCCTCGGATCGAGTGTTGCCGCATGCTTTGTAGTGTCTTTGCTGATATGCGAGTTTTCGACTCGCGTGCTTGATCTCTCTCGGCTCACTATCGGCGGATTTTGGTACTTAAGCTATCTTCCTATGATCTTCTTGCCCTCTCTGTATGTCTACAGCCAACAGGAAGGGCCGTACCGAAGCACTTTCCTTTTCTCGGTAACAGTAACACTTGTTACTGTGCCTCTGGGATGGCTTTTGGCCAACGCGTGTTTTCGCTCCTCCGCGCAAGAGGTTGAATGTTTCTATTTTCTTCCCATTGACGATCTAGATTATGAAAACCTCAAGCGGCCGATCCTGTGCCTGGTACTCGGTGCGCTCGTATTTACTGCTTACTACATCTACGAGGTCAACACAGTTCCATTGTTCTACCTGCTGCGAAACCCTGGTGATTATCTTGAACTAGTAACATTGCGAGAGGAATCATTTAAACTCCTCGATTCCCGATTCACATACATTTATTTCATTCTTAGATCGGTATTGTATCCGTTTCTGATACTCGTAACTCTGGGGTGTTATTTGAGGACTCGGGAGCGGTTGTGGTTTGTTCTATTCTCTGTGACGACTTTCATGGGTTTATTCTTTGCATCGTTGTCATTAGCAAAAGCTCCCGTCTCCATTATCTTCGCGGTCATCGGGCTGTTTACGTACCTCTATAGGCGAGGGAAGTTGGGCAAGAAACTGGTGATTACTATTTTAGTTCTGGTCCTGCTATTCCCATTCTTTGTCGTTCTTGGAATATCTACCGATTCAGTTACAGTGCAAATGGCAACCCTGGCACTAGCGTCACGGGTGTTTTATATGCCAGCAGAAGTTGTCTATTATTATTTTGAGGTCTTTCCACAACAAACAAATTTCCTGCACGGCCGATCGATCGACAAACTAGCTCGAGCGTTAGGCGAAGCCCCGTTCCCGATAGAAAATCATGTCGGGACGTATGCTTACCCTCAATATCAAGATACCGTTTCGGCAAATGGCGCTTTCATCGCATATCTTTATGCGGATTTTGGTGTGGCTGGCGTTTTGTTGGGAGGAATATTAGCAGGGTTTGTAATGCAATCAGTTGGAATATGGGTGATTCGACGAAGAAAGACCATTATTACAATTGCGGCATACGCCTTTATGATGTATGCCTTCTGGTTCTTGCATTCGATTTCTTTAGCAGTGGTAATTGCGTCCAACGGCGTGGCCTTGATAATCATATTGACAGTCTTACTATCCCGCACTCGCGGAAAAGAATCCTCGGCCCCGGTCCGCTACCAGGGCTTTTGACAAGATTGAATCAAGGATGAAGAAAAAAGTCGTTCACTTAACCTCCGTTCACTCTCCCAATGACGTTCGCATCCTTCATAAGGAGTGCCGAACTTTGGCAGACACGGGGTACGACGTTACGTTGATTGCCCCTTGTTCGGGAGATAACGTTGTTTCAGGAGTCAAAATAACGGGTGTACCCGTGCCGAGTAGTCGACTACATCGCATGCTAGTCACGAGTCGCCAGATCTTCAGCACTGCTCTCAAACTGAATGCAGACGTATATCATTTTCATGATCCTGAGCTGATCCCGGTTGGTTTGCTACTTAAACTTCATGGGAAGTGTGTCATTTACGATTCCCATGAGAATCTTCCGGGTGACTTGTTAACGAAGGAATGGCTTCACCCCCGCCTTCGATATGCCGCATCGAAAGTCGCCGCGACGGTCCAAACGTTGGCAGTCCGGATGTTTGACGCTGTTATTGCAGCAACTGCCCCTGTGGCAAAACTATTCCCCAGCCAAAAGACGGCAATCGTTCAGAACTTCCCGCGGGTCGAGGAGTTACCCCCTAGCAATCAGGACTATCAGAGCCGGGGTAACGTAGCGATATATGTGGGCGACATAACTGGAATTCGCGGAGCAGTCGAGATGGTCCGGGCGATGGCTGCTATTTCGTTGTCTTACGATCCTACCCTGCTCATGGCTGGGAACATTTACCCTCAGCAACTCGAACGAGATCTGCAAAATGAGTGTGGATGGGAGCGCGTTACATACGTCGGATTTTGTTCTCGCACCGAATTGCCAACGCTATTGGGAAAAGCGCGAATGGGCCTCGTCTTGCTTCATCCGGTTCCGAATCTCATAGATGCTCAACCCGTGAAGCTATTCGAGTATCTCTGTGCTGGCATTCCTATAGTAGCTTCCGATTTTCCTTTATGGAGGAAACTGGTCGATCAAGTCGGATGTGGACTACTCGTGAATCCCTTAAAGCCGGACGAAATAGCGGAAGCAATTTGCTGGATACTCAACCACCCAATCGAAGCTGAAGCTATGGGTAATAGAGGACGCGAAGCCGTTCACCGGATCTTTAATTGGGACAACGAAGCACGTTCTCTCTTGAACCTCTATGGCAGGATACTAAATTGACTCAAGCTCAGTTTTCAGGTGATCGAAGGAGACTCTCTCGGCTAAGGAAGTCGGACTTGCACGACGTTGCACAAGAATCCATAACGGTTATTCTCGCTACCTACAATGAAGAGAACATGATTGCCCGGTGTCTTACTTCTCTGCGGCAACAGGTTCTTCCCGGCTTTATGCTTCAGATATTGGTTGTTGATGGGGGATCAACAGACAAGACTCGTGACATTGTCGCCGCACAAATCAAAGAAGATCCTCGGATCCAATTAGAAATCAACCATAAACGAGAAATTCCGTTTGCTTGGAACCTGGGCCTATCACATTCGACCGCCAAGTACGTCTGCATCTTTGGAGCGCACAACGTATATGAGTCCAACTACATTTCCGAGTGTATTCGTGAACTCCAAACTCAGTCAAACGTTGCTGGCTGCTCGGGTCGTGTGATAACCATCGCAGCCGACGACACTCTCTCGAGCAAATTGGCGGCATGGGCGATGTCTCACCCGTTTGGGTCATCGGGCAAGTCGTTTAGAACTCAACGGGAGGGCAAGGTCGACAGTCCGGCTTTCCCAGTATTTCTCAGGAAAGCATTAGTCGAGATCGGTGGTTATGATGAGCGATTGTACCGAAACGAAGACAATGACATGAGTAGAAGATTGTTAGCGGCTGGATTTGAACTGAGGTGTACCTGGAAGACAACGTGTAACTATCGTGCCAAGAAGAACGTCAGTGAATTGTGTCGCTATGGATTTCGAAATGGTTTTTGGAACTTCATTGGCTTCCGCACTGATCGAGCCACTATGAAAATCAGACACTTTGTGCCACTGGCATTCGTGGTGGGTTTAATAGCTTCGGCAGTGTTGGCTGCTTTGGTGCCAATCTTGCATCTGCCAAGGTGGATTGCACTCCCATTCTTTTTCATCATGGGCTCCCATCTGCTTGCGGGGACTGTGTCGTCTTTACTAGTGGGTCTTCGTTGCAGAACGTTCCGGACGGCGCTTTTGCCATTGGTGTTTCTTGCATTTCATATTTCCTACGGAACGGGAACGCTTTGGTCCATTGTGAATCATGCACAATCCCCGGAGGTACACCACTAGTACGCAAAGAATAGATTCTTTCGTATCAGACGCCGAATGGCGCTTTTTTCGCGCTTTAGATGTGTATGTTGCCTGCACTTTTCTAGAATCAAGAGCTACTTGTCAAGATTCGGATGCCAGAGACGAGCGAGTTTCCACGCATACTTGCACAGTCGTTAGCGTTCCGGCGTTTTAGGATATTAAGTAACAATCAGGTCTAGAACATCGTTGTTAGCCGCCGGGTGTTCGAATGTCCAGTATCGTTTGTAATCTAGCGGCCATTCTCCCTTACAGACTAAAGTAATCTCGGTCGTTAGGTTCTTAATTGTGGAGAACCAGACGAGAGCCTTCGCTCCAGCGGAGTGGGAGGATTGTAATGCGGAATAGCAGTTTTCTTAAGGCCCATGTAGCTTTCGTTGTTCTAGCGTTGTTACTTCTCATCATGGTGGGTTGTGGCGGAACCTCATCCTCTTCTCC